>NZ_JBEZNQ010000052.1:0-57079 GCF_040653315.1 Streptomyces sp. NPDC047981
CTTCCGAACGGCCGCCGGCCGCGGCGGCGCCGAGCGCGAGCCCGGCGCCTCCCCAGCCGAGGACCGTACGCCGCGAGGCGGGGGTGCTCTCCGGCCCAGTGCTCCGGTTGTCCTCGGACATGTCCGCGCCCCCTACTTCACGACCGCGGCGGCGAGCTTGGAGAGCGGCTCGGCCAGCGCGTTGACGCCGTCCGACAGTTCCTTGCGCTCGGCCTGGCCGACCTTGTCGTACGAGGTGAAGACGTAGGAGCTCTTGTCCGTGCGGTACTTGTCCAGGAGCGTGTTCAGCGCCGCGAACTGCTTGTCGAGTTCGGCGACGAGCTTCGGGTCGTTCTTCGACGCGACCGGCTTGAGCAGCTCGAAGGACTTCTGCGCGCCTTCGACGTTCGCCTTGAAGTCGACCAGGTCGGTGTGGGAGTAGCGCTCCTCCTCGCCGGTGACCTTGCCGGTGGCGACCTCGTCGAGCAGCTCCTTGGCGCCGTTGGCCATCGAGGTCGGGGTGATGTCGGCCTTGCCGACCCGCTTCACCCAGTCCGCGAGGTCCCTGTCGAGGATGCCGGCGAGCTCCTTCTCCCGCTCGCCGATCTTCTTGTCCTGCCAGAGCGCCTTCTCCAGGCGGTGCCAGCCGGTCCAGTCCTTCGCCGGGTCCTGGCCGGCCTCCAGACCGTCCTCGCGGACGTCGACCTTCGGGTCGATGTCGCCGAAGGACTCGGCGACCGGCTCGGTGCGCTCCCAGCCGATCCGGGAGTCGGCGTACGCCTTCTTCGCGGCCTCGACGTCACCGGCGCGCACGGCGTCGGTGAAGACCTTCACCTTCGGCAGCGTCTCGTCGGCCTGCGCCTGCACGTACTGGCGGTAGGCGGCCACGGCCGCGTCCATCTCGGGCGAGCGCTTCGCGACCGCGGCGCCACCACCGGAGACGGTCACCTTCTGGCGGATGCCGTCGCCCTTCATACCGGGCTTGCAGGCGATCTCGTACTCACCGGCCTTCACCTCGGCGGTGATGGTGGCCTTGGTGCCGGGGCCGATGTTCTCGCGCTCCGTCACGATCCGGTCGTCCGGGTACAGGATGTAGACCTCGGTGACCTTCGTGCCCCGGTTCTCGACGGCGAGCTCCACGTGCCCGGCCGGGAACTCCTTCTTCGACACCTCGCAGGAGTCGTCCTTGGCGACGACCTTGACGGCGCCGTCGTCGCCCTTGGCGTCGCTCTTCGCGGTGCAGCCGGTGACGGCGGTCAGGGCCGCGGCCGTGACGGCTGCGGTGACGACGGAGAGGCGGACGGCTCGCATAGGGGTGCTCCAGAGAGGACGGGGGCGGGTGAGGCGGGCCTAACTTAACCGAGGCTTACCTCACGCAAAACGGGCCGTCCAGTGATTCCGCTCTCACGTTTCCGGCCCGGTCGCGAAGGGGTCACGGCCCGCCCATCGCGGTGCCATGACCGGGTCAAGTGCTGGTCAAGGTGCCGGATTTGCCGGATTAGGGCGCGGTGTCGTCGACGCACGCCGTGGTGGGGGCGGCGCGACGGGGGACGACCAGCGGGACTCCGGTACGCGGGTGCGCGAGCACCTCCACGGGCTGCCGGTAGACCCGGCTCAGGAGTTCCTCGTCGAAGACCTCGGCCGGTGGGCCGTCCGCGGCGATCCGCCCGGCGTGCAGCACCCCGACCCGGTCCGCGTGGGCGGCGGCGAGGCCGAGGTCGTGCAGGACGACCACCACCGCGACCCCGGCGGCAGCGCGTTCACGGCAGACCCGCAGCACCAGTTCCTGGTGGCGCAGGTCGAGCGCGGCCGTCGGCTCGTCGAGCAGCAGCAGCGAGGTGCGCTGGGCGAGCACGCGGGCCAGGGCGACCCGGGCCCGCTCGCCGCCGGAGAGCGCGGAGAACGGGCGGTCCGCGAACTCGGCGACCTCCGTGGCCGCCATCGCCTCGGCGACGGCGGCCTCGTCCTCCTCCTCGTACCCGGTCCCGGCCCACGGCGCCCGGCCCATCCGGACCACCTCGGCGACCGGGAACGGGAAGGCGAGCGCCGCCGCCTGCGGCAGCACGGCCCGGCGCAGGGCCAGTTCGGGGGCGGACCAGCGGTTCGCGGGCCGGCCGCAGATCCGTACCTCTCCGCCGGCCGGACCGAGGTCGGCGGCGAGGGCGCCGAGCAGCGTCGACTTCCCGGCCCCGTTGGGCCCCACCAGGGCCAGCACCTCACCGGCCCGTACGAGCGTGTCCACCCCACCGAGGATCTCCCGCCCGCCGAGGCCGACCCGGAGCCCCCGGGCCTCGGCGACGACCTCGCCGGGCGCCGGCCGGACGGGCAGCTCGCGGGACCGGCCCGCGCACCGCAGAAGACCGCTGATCATGCCCAACCACCTTGCCTACGACGGGTCCTGCGCAGCAGCCGACTGTGCCTGCCCGGGGGCAACCCCCGGACCCCTGGCAGGGGGGAGCGCTCGGGGTGCCCGCTGCCGGAGAAGAATCGGGGGGTCATGCCCAGCCCCCCTGCCGACGACGGGTCCTGCGCAGCAGCCAGAAGAAGAACGGGCTGCCGAAGAGGGCGGTGAGGACGCCCAGGGGGAGTTCGGCGGGGGCCGCGACCGTACGGGCCGCCAGGTCGCCGGCCGCGAGGACCACCGCGCCGCCGAGCGCGCTGCCCGGGACCAGGAAGCGGTGGCCGGGGCCGTTCGCCATCCGCAGCAGATGGGGAACGAGCAGGCCCACGAAGGTGATGATCCCCGCCACCGCGACCGCGGCGGCCGTGAGCAGTGCCACGACCAGGATGAGGGCGATCCGCAGCCGCTCGACGTCCACGCCCAGATGCCGCGCGGGCCGCTCGCCGAGCGCGAGGAGGTCCAGTTTGCGGGCGTGGAACGGGGCGACGGCGAGCCCGATCAGCGCGCACGGCAGGACGGCGAGCACCTTCGGCCAGGTCGCCTGGGCGAGCGAGCCGAGCTGCCAGAAGGTGATCTGGGTGATCTGCGCGTTGTCGGCGAAGAAGATGAACAGGCCGATCAGGGCGCCCGCGAAGGCGTTCACCGCGATGCCGGTGAGGATCAGCGTCACCACCTCCGTGCGGCCGCCCGCGCGGGACATCGCGTACACGAGGAGGACCGTGGCGAGCCCGGCCGCGAACGCGCAGACCGTCACCGTCCAGTTGCCGAAGAAGCTGAGGCCGAGCGCGATCGCCCCGACCGCGCCGACGGCCGCGCCGGCCGAGATGCCGATCACTCCCGGCTCGGCGAGCGGATTGCCGAACACGCCCTGCATCAGGGCGCCCGCGCAGCCGAGAGAGGCGCCGACGAGGATCGCGAGCACCACCCGGGGGAACCGGATGTTCCACAGCACGCTCTCCGCGGAACGCTCGAGCGCGTGGCCACCGAGGCCGAGGCGGTGCTGCACGGAGGCGAGGACGTCCCCGAGCGGGATCTCGTACGCCCCGATCCCGGCCGAGAGCAGCGCGAGGACGATCAGCGCGGCGAGCAGGACGAGCGTGAGCGTGGCGGCACCACCACGCGCCCCGCGCCGGCTCGGCGCGTCCGGGGCGTCCGGCGCGTCCGGGGCCTGCGGGGCGGCGGGGCTCGACGCGTCCGGTGCGTCAGGGGCCTCCTTCGCCGCCCCGCGCTCCCCGGCGGGCGCGTCGTCGACGGCGGTCACTTCGTCTCCCCGTACAGCTGGTCGACCAGCGACCGCAGCACCTCGTCGGTGCGCGGGCCGTAGTTGAGCAGGACGCCGTCGTCGATCGAGACGACCCGGCGGTCCATCCCGGCCGGGGTCTCCGCGACGCCCGGGACCTTCACAAGGCCGTCGATGCCGCCGACCGACTGCAGCCCCTTGGTCATGACGAGGATCGCGTCCGGCGCGGCGGCGGCCAGCGCCTCGCTGGTGATGGGCGTGAAGTCCTTCGTCAGGCCCGACTCCTTGCCCGCGTCGACCGCTCCCGCCGCCTCCAGGAGCGACGCGGCACCGGACTCGGCGCCGCCGAGCAGGTAGACGGCCGCCGAGCCGCGCACGTAGAGGAAGGCCACCCGGGGCTTGCCCGCCGTGCCGTCCTGGGCGTTCCGGCCGGGAATGTCCTTGCGGACGGCGTCGATCCGGTCCTGCGTGCGCCGCTTCAGCGCGGTGCCCGCTTCCGGCGCGCCGAGCGCGGCGGCGACCGTGTCGATCCGGGCGGACACGTCCGCCAGTTCCTTCGCGGGCTTCACCACGACGAGCGGGATGCCCGCGTCGCGGATCTGGGCGATCGCCTCGGCCGGTCCTGTGGAGGTGTCGGCGAGGACGAGTGTCGGCCGCAGGGAGAGCACGCTCTCGGCGGAGACGTCGTGGGCGCGGGTCACCACCGGGAGTTCCGCGGCCTGTTCGAAGGTGGCCGTGATGTCCCGGGCGACGACCCGGTCGCCGAGGCCGAGGGTGAAGACGATCTCGTTGAGGGAGCCGGTGAGCGGGACGATCCGCTCCGTGGAGGTGACGGTGACCTTCCGGCCGTCCGCCGACTCCACGGTCACGGGGAGCGTGGACTTCGGGGCGCCGGGCAGGGGTTCGACCCGGTCGGCGGCGGCCTTCGCGGGCGAGGAGGAGTCCGCCGGGGGCGCGGCCCGCCGCGGGGCGCTTCCGTCTCCGCAGCCGGTCGCCAGGAGGGCGAGCGCGAGCGCTGACATCAGCACACCCGCGAGGCGAGTTCTCTGCACGGGGAGGCACCGTCCTGTTCGTCTGGGCAGCGGTCTGTCGCTCTGCCTGCCGGTACCTTAGGTTAGCCTTACCTCACTTGCTAGCCCTCGGAGGGGTTCCATGCTGCTGTCCAGACCCGCCCGGGCGTTCACCGTCCTGCTCTTCGCGGCGATCCTCGGGTCCCTGCTCCCGGCCACCGCCGCCCAGGCCGCGGGCCGGACCGTGCAGGGCGGCAGGCTCGACTGGGGCATCAAGTCCTCGTTCCAGAGCTATGTCACGGGGCCCATCGCGCAGGGCAGTTGGAACCTCACGGGCGGCGCCGCCACCGTCGGCGGCAGCCAGTTCCGCTTCCACTCCGCACAGGGCTCGTACGACCCGCAGAGCGGGGCGCTCACCGCCGGTTTCTCGGGCGGGGTCCGCTTCCTCGGTCACCGCAAGAGCGACGGCACCCATGAGTTGGACCTCACGGTCAGCCGGCCCACGGTGCGGATCGAGGGCGGGCGCGGCACCCTCCACGCCGACATGGCGAGCAAGGCCAAGGGCTCGGGGCGGGTCACCACCTCCTCCCAGGTGCCGCTCGCCTCGCTCGACCTGTCCGGCATCGACATGCGCGGCGGCGGCAGCCCGATCTCACTGACCGATGTGCCCGCCGCGCTGACCGCGCAGGGCGCGCGCGCCTTCGCCGGCTACTACACGGCCGGTACCCCGCTCGACCCGATCAGCCTCACCGTCGACGTGCAGGCGGCGGCCGCCAAGCCCTCGGCCACGCCGTCCGCGACCCCGTCCGTCCCGCCGTCCGCGACGACCTCCGCGACCCCCGGCGGCTTCCGTGACGGGGCCGTCGACTGGGGCGTGCGGCGCACCTTCCGCGAGTACGTCACCGGCTCGATCGCCCAGGGCGGGTGGAGCCTGTCCGCCGGCGCCCAGGACGGCGGCGCGCTGTTCCGCTTCCCCGGCGGGAAGGGCACGTACGACCCCAAGGAGCAGACCCTCGACGCCGACTTCGCGGGCTCCGTCCGCTTCACCGGCACCCACCTCGACCTCGCCCTGGGCGAGGTCTCGGTCACGGTGACCGGCGGCAAGGGCACGCTCAGCGCCGATGTCACCAGCGCCGGCAGGACGGAGAAGGCCGTCCCCCTGGTCACCTTCACGGCCCGGGACTTCGCCCCGAAGAACGGCCTCGCCGTCCTGACCGAGGCGCCCGCGACCCTCACGGAGGGCGGTGCGAAGGCGTTCGGCGGGATGTACAAGGCGGGCACGGAGATGGATCCGGTCTCGCTGGCGGTCGCGGTCGACGCGAAGGCCCAGCTTCCGGCCCTGCCCGACCTGGGCAGCGACCCCGAGCCCTCGGCCCCGGCCTCCGCCCCGGCCGCCTCCGCCCCCGGGAAGGCCGCGGCCGCGGAGGGCTCCCCGGCGACGGCCACGTACCTCGCGCTCGGCGCGGGCGTGCTCCTGGCGGCGTCGATCGCGGTGTTCGTGGCCGTCAGGCGCCGCCGTACGGCCACGACCGACCCCTCGGCCTGAGCCAAGGGCTCACGAACCCACGGCACTTCCCTACCCGAACGCGCCCTCAAGGCGCCGTTTCACCCACATTGATCCCGTTTCTCCACCCCACCCCCCGATCCGCCTCTCGTAGGAGACCACCCACCATGGCCACAACCACCCGCCGTCCCGTCGCCCTCGCGGCGGCCGTCGCCACCGCCGCCGCCCTCGGGGCGAGCGTCTTCGCCCTGCCCGCCCTCGCCGCGGACGGACCGGACAAGGCGGCGGGCGCACCCTTGACGGAGTTGAAGGAGGGCACGCTGGACTGGGGCTTCAAGGAGTCCTTCCGCAAGTACCTCGCCTCGCCGATGGCGGCGGGGAAGACCACGGTCGCGGAAGGCGCGAAGCAGGCGGCGGGGAACGGGGTGTTCACCTTCGTCGACGGCACCGGTACGTACGACACCGGGACGCACGCCACGGCCAACTCCTTCAAGGGCAGCGTCCACTTCGAGGCCCACCACGGCGTCCTCGACATCACGCTCTCCGACGTGAAGCTGTCGACCAAGGGCACGGCCGCGCCGACCGGCGAGATCACGGCCGACGTGGTCACCAAGGGCAACGACGGGAAGTTCGTCACCCGGAACGACATCGCGATCGCCGCGCTCGACATGAGCGCGGTGCGGCCCGGCCAGGGCGCGGGCGGCGCGATGGTCTTCAAGGACATACCGGCGAAGCTGACCAAGGGCGGCGCGGAGGCCTTCGCGGGCTTCTACAAGGAAGGCGACGCGCTCGACCCGGCCACTCTGTCGGTGAAGGCGGGGGCGCCCCCGAAGCCGACCCCGACCCCCACCCCGACCCCCACCCCCACGCCGACCCCGACTCCCACCCCGACGAAGACCACGGCCCCGCCGACGACCGCCCCCACCACCGCGCCGCCCACCACCGCGCCGCCCGTCACCGGCACCCCGTCCGTCCTGAACGGCAAGCTCACCTGGGGCGTGAAGGAGTCCTGGCGCTCCTACGTCGTGGGCACGTGCGGCGGCAAGGCCACCACGACCGGTGGCGCGACGAAGAACGGTTCGGTGTACGACTTCGGCCTCGGCTCGGCCACGTGGGACGCGAAGGCCCGCAAGGCCGACGCGGTCTTCCGGGGCACCGTCCGCTTCGAGTGCGCGGCGCACACCATCGACCTCGCGGTCAGTGACGTCAAGGTCCGGGCGAACGGCTCCACCGGCACCGTCGTCGTGGACGTCACGACCGCCAAGGGCACCAGGAACGACGTGACCTTCGCCGACCTCGACCTGGCGAAGGCGGACTACTCCGCGAAGAACGGCGTCGTCACCCTCAAGAATGTCCCGGCCAAGCTGACCAAGGACGGCGCCGCCCAGTTCGCGGGCCCGAACGGCGAGGCCTTCTACAAGGCCGGCACGGCGATCGACCCGGTCACGGTCGCCCTCACCGTGGACAAGGACGCCGCGCTGCCGTCCACGACCGGCGGCACCACCGGCGGCACCTCGACCACCGGCGGCTCGACCGCGGGCGGTTCGACCACCGGCGGCGGCACGGTCGGCGGCGGCTCCGGCTCCCTCGCCGCGACCGGCTCGGACACCCCGACGGGCACCCTCCTCGGCCTGGCCGGCGGCACCGCCCTCGCGGGCGCGGCCGTCGTCGTCGCGGCCCGCCGCCGCACCACGACGGAGTCCTGACCCGAACCCCCGAAACCGCCACCCCCCACAGACAGGGCCGCACCCCCGAAGAACGGCGGTGCGGCCCTGCCGCATGTCCGGCCGATTCCCGGTGGACCGGCGGAGTGGGACTGCCGGATGCTTGAATTCGGCCATGAACACGACCGCGACGAGTAGCGCCGCCGACATCGACGTCCTCCGCGTCTTCTGCGCGGGCGACGGACGGTACGGCAACGCCCTGGGTGTCGTACGGGACGGACGTATGCACCCCGACGAGGCGTCACGGCAGGCGCTCGCCAAGGAACTCGGGTTCAGCGAGACCGTCTTCGTGGACGATCCCGAGCGGGGGGTCGTCGACATCTACACGCCCGGTGTGCGGTTGCCGTTCGCCGGGTACCCGCTGGTCGGCGCGGCCTGGCTGCTCGATCTGGAGGTCGTCCGGCCGCCCGCCGGAGAGGTGTGGGTGCGCGGGGACGGGGAGTTCACCTGGATAGAGGCCCGCGCCGAGTGGGCCCCGCCGCGCACCCTGCGGCGGTACGGCTCGGCCGCCGAGGTCGACGCGCTGGACGTGCCCGAACCGGGGGAGTGGATCTACGCCTGGGCCTGGGAGGACGAGGCCGCCGGGCGGGTGCGGGCGCGCGGCTTCCCCGGGCGCGGGGACGGCATCGACGAGGACGAGGCGACCGGCGCGGCGGCCCTGCTGCTCACCGCGGAACTCGGCCGGGCCCTGAACATCACTCAGGGCCGGGGGTCGCAGATCCTGACCGCCCCCGGCCCCGGTGGAGTGATAGAGCTGGGTGGCAGGGTCCGCCTGGAGCGGACCGCCACCCTCGCGCGCTGAGCGCGACAACTACGAGCTGAGCGCCACTACGTGCTGAGCGCTACTGCGAGCTGAGCGCTCCTACGCGCTGAGCGGGAACTCGCTGCCCAGCTCCCGGAACACCGCGCCGTTGAAGTCGAACGCGCGCTTGCACTCGTCGATGATCCGCTGCTTCTCCAGGTCGTCCGCGTTCACCCCGTCGAGCAGCTCCCGGTAACCCCGCTTGAAGGCCGCCGGGTTCGCGATCTCCTCGAAGACGTAGAAGCGGACGCCGTCGCCCTTGCGCGCGAAGCCCCACGTGCGCTCCGCCTTGTCGCGGATGATCTGGCCGCCCGAGAGGTCGCCGAGGTAGCGCGTGTAGTGGTGCGCCACATAGCCGGCCGGCCACTCCTCCGCGCACTCTGCCACCCGCAGCGCGTACGCGGCGGTCGACGGCAGCGGGGAGAGACCGGCGCGCCAGTCCGGGCCCCGCAGGTGGGCGAGGTCCTGCTCCAGGGCGGCCGTGCGGAACAGCTCCGGCTGTATGAAGGGCCCGGCCACCGGGTCGTTCCGCAGCGCCTCCGCACCGTCCTCCAGGGCGCGGTACACGAACCAGAGCTGCTCCGTGTACCGCGTGTACGCGTCGACGGCGAGCCGGCCGCCCAGGAGGTCGCTCATGAACGTCGACGTCTCGGCCTCGGTGTGCTGCTCGTGCGAGGCCGTGCGGATGAGCGTCGAGAAGGGCGTGTCCAAGGCGTGCCTCCGTGGCCGATGGGGACGGGAACCTGTTGAGATACTGCTACTTAGGCTTACCTAAGTCAACTGGTTCCCGACGTCCTGTCGGTAAAAAGGTACCCCGCGGAGGGGTCAGGGCAACGTGAGAATCTCGGCCCCGGTCTCCGTCACCACGAGCGTGTGCTCGAACTGTGCCGTCCGCTTGCGGTCCTTGGTCACGACCGTCCAGCCGTCCTCCCACATGTCGTACTCGTGCGTGCCCAGCGTCAGCATCGGCTCGATCGTGAACGTCATGCCGGGCTGGATGACCGTGGTGGCGTGCGGGGAGTCGTAGTGGGGGATGATCAACCCGGAATGGAACGACGAGTTGATGCCGTGTCCGGTGAAGTCGCGCACGACGCCGTAGCCGAAGCGCTTGGCGTACGACTCGATGACCCGGCCGATGATGTTGATCTGCCGCCCCGGCTTGACCGCCTTGATCGCGCGGTTGAGGGACTCGCGGGTGCGCTCGACGAGCAGTCGGGACTCCTCGTCCACGTCGCCGCAGAGGTACGTGGCGTTGTTGTCGCCGTGGACCCCGTTGATGTACGCCGTGACGTCCAGGTTCACGATGTCGCCGTCCCTGAGGACGGTGGAGTCGGGGATGCCGTGGCAGATGACCTCGTTGACCGAGGAGCAGAGCGACTTCGGGAAGCCGCGGTAGCCGAGGGTCGAGGGGTACGCCCCGTGGTCGCACATGAACTCGTGCGCGACCCGGTCCAGCTCGTCCGTGGTGACGCCCGGAGCGATGTGCTTGGCGGCCTCCTCCATCGCCTGCGCGGCGATGCGGCCGGCGATCCGCATCCGCTCGACGGTGTCGGAGTCCTGCACCTCGGGCCCGGTGTAGGGGGTGGGCGCGGGCTTCCCGACGTACTCGGGACGGCGGATGGCTCCGGGAACGGAGCGGTGGGGAGAGAGCTCCCCCGGTACGAGCAGCGACTGGCCAGACATGTCAGCGAGTCTAACGACCGCAGGTGGGGCAGCATGGCCCCAGAGGAAGGAGCCGACGATGGCCCTGTTCAAGAAGCGCACGGTGGGCAAGCCGGGCGAGTGGTACTACTGCCTGGAGCACAAGAAGGTCGAGGAAGGGCCCGACTGCCCGGCGAAGAACCGATTCGGCCCCTACGCGAGCCGCGAGGAGGCGGCCCACGCCATGGAGACCGCGCGGGAGCGCAACCTGGAGTGGGAGACCGACCCCAAGTGGCACGACGCCCCCAAGGACGGCCCGAAGCCCGACGGCACCTCCGACCAGTGACCCGGTGACCGGTCACCGGGCCGGGTCCGCCCGGCCCGGGTGACCGTTCAGGCGGCCAGGCGTCAGGCCCGGTGACCGTTCAGGCGGCCGGTCTCCCAGCCCGCGCGACCGGCCCGACGTCAGACCCGGCGAGCGGGTCAGGCCGGGGCCCCCGTGGCCCCGGCCCCCTCCCGGGCACCGGCACCGTCCGCCTCCCGCGCCGCCCGCGCCTCGCGCTCCTCCTGCGCCGCCTTGTGGCGCAGCGCGTCCTCGTCCGTGTCGGCGTCGTACGTGAGCAGCTTCGGCAGCGTCAGACAGAGCAGCCCCACCGCGGCGACGCACGCGACACCACCGCTCCAGACCGCCGCCCGCGTGCCCGTCCAGCCCGCCATCGCGCCCGCCCGCACCTGGCCGAGCTGCGGGCCGACGCTGTACGACAGGACCTCGATCCCGGCGAGCCGGCCCCGCAGCTCCTCCGGGATCGTCTGGTTCCAGATCGTCGAGCGACCCAGGCCGCTGAGCATGTCGCCCGCGCCCGCGAAGGCCAGACAGAGCAGCACCAGCCAGACGTTCCCGAACCAGCCGGCCGCCGCGATCGCGAGCCCCCAGCCCGCCGCCCCGAACACCACCAGAAGACCGTGCCGGCGGATCCTCGCGGTCCAGCCGCTCGTCATGCCGAGCACGAGCGAGCCGACCGAGCCCGCCGCGTACATCAGGCCCAGCGACCACTGCGCGTCCAGCTCCGCCGCGAGGAAGGGGAAGATCGCGTTCGGGAAGGCGAAGAACATCGCGGCCAGGTCGATCGCGTACGTACCGAGAAGCACCGGCCGCGACCAGGCGAACCGGGCCCCCTCCGCGATACCGCGCAGGGAGGGCTTCTCGGCGTCGTGCGCGGGCGGCGCGGGGGAGAGGCGCCGGCACAGCAGGACGGAGAGCGCGAAACCGGCGAGGGTCACGCCGTACGCCGTCGCCTGCCCCGCGTACGCCACGACCAGGCCCGCGAGCGCCGGCCCCGCGATGGCGCCCATCTGCCAGCGCAGCCCGTTGAGCGCGGCGGCGGCCGTCATCTGGTCGTGCGGGACGATCCGCGCCAGGAGCGAGTCGAGCGCGGGCCGCTGGAGCCCGGACAGCGCGGAGACCAGGGCCGCGACGACGTAGAGCGGCCAGAGCAGCGGCTCCGAGAGCAGAGAGTTGAGCAGGAGGGCCAGGGCGAGCAGCCCGAGCCCCGCCTCCGTCGCGACGATCACCTTCCGCCGGTCCACGGCGTCGGCGAGCGCGCCTCCGTACAGCCCGAACACGACCAGCGGGACCAGCTCGACGGCGCCCATCAGCCCGACGGCGAGCGGCGAACCCGTCAGCTCCATGATCTGCAGCGGCAGCGCGATCAGCGCCATGAAGCTCGCGAAGACCGTCACCAGGCCCTGGATCCACAGCAGACGGAAGTCGCGGGAGGAACGCCAGGGCGCGAGATCGGGCAGCACGGCGGAGAGCTTGGAGGTCACGAGAGGCCATGCTCCGGCGGTCGCTCGGCACGGGGCAACCCAATTTCGAGGGAGGTGACTCGGGTCACCAGCCCGTCGGCGGCGGTGACGTCAGATGGTCCGCCAGCAGCGAGAGACGGTCACGGAAACGGCGCCGGCCGCGCGGCGGCGGCAGGCTGTTCTCCCCGGCCGCCGCGCTCACCAGGTGCTGGACCGTGTCCAGATCCACCTCCGCGTCCGCCCCGACCGTCAGCGTCTCGTGCGCCAGGCCGTGCACCTCCGGGTCGCCGCCGTCGAGGGACAGCACCGTCGCCCCCGCCCGGCGCGCGTCGTGGACCCGCTCCAGGAGCCCCGCTCCGGGCCGCTCCGGGGCCACGAGCAGCAGCGTCGCCCCGGTGCGTGCCGCCTCCAGGCGCCCGAGGCCGACGGCCAGGTGCGCCGGGTCGCCCGGCCGCACCCGGTGCCGTACCAGCGTCGGCGCCAGCTCCGGCTGCCCCGACCAGGCTGCCTCGTCGACCAGGTGCGCCGCCAGGTGCCAGGGCTCGTATCCGTCCGTCCCCACGAGCAGCAGCCCGCCCCCGCGAGGGACGACGGAGGAGCGGAGCGCCCCCGCGAACCGGCGGGCCTCCCTCGGCCACTCCGTCCCCGCGAGCACCTCGCGCAGCAGCGCGACCCGTACGGCATCCATGGCGCCGCATCCTGCCCCAGCCGGGCGGAGTCCGCGCGCCGGTCGCGGAGGTTCCACCCGTACGGGATCGGAAGGGGCGACCGGCCAGTAATGTCGAGGCCATGACTACGACTGACAGCAAGCCCGCCCCCAAGGACCCCTGGGACCTCCCGGACGTCTCCGGTCTCGTCGTCGGCGTCCTCGGCGGCACCGGCGACCAGGGCCGCGGCCTCGCCTACCGCCTCGCCAAGGCCGGCCAGAAGGTGATCATCGGCTCCCGGGCCGCCGAGCGCGCGCAGACCGCCGCCGACGAGCTGGGCCTCGGTGTCGAGGGCGCCGACAACGCCGAGTGCGCCCGCCGCAGCGACATCGTGATCGTCGCCGTGCCCTGGGACGGCCACGCCAAGACCCTGGAGTCGCTGCGCGCCGAACTCGCGGGCAAGCTCGTCGTCGACTGCGTCAACCCGCTCGGCTTCGACAAGAAGGGCGCCTACGCCCTCAAGCCCGAGGAGGGCTCCGCCGCCGAGCAGGCCGCCGCGCTGCTCCCCGACTCCCG
Source organism: Streptomyces sp. NPDC047981 (assembly GCF_040653315.1). Classification (NCBI taxonomy): domain Bacteria; kingdom Bacillati; phylum Actinomycetota; class Actinomycetes; order Kitasatosporales; family Streptomycetaceae; genus Streptomyces; species Streptomyces sp. NPDC047981. The sequence continues at coordinate 13,331 of NZ_JBEZNQ010000052.1, forward strand.
GGTCGCCGCGGCCTTCCACCACCTGTCGGCCGTGCTGCTCCAGGACCCCGCCATCGACGAGATCGACACGGACGTGATGGTCCTCGGCGAGGAGCGCGCCGATGTCGAGATCGTGCAGGCCCTGGCCGGCCGCATCCCCGGCATGCGCGGGGTCTTCGCGGGCCGCCTCCGTAACGCCCACCAGGTCGAGGCGCTCGTGGCCAACCTGATCTCGGTCAACCGCCGCTACAAGGCCCACGCGGGGCTCCGGGTCACCGACGTCTGAGCCCCGCCGGCACGGACCCGCGACGGAGCGAGGCGGGGCATGGGGGACACTGGTCGGGCACCATCGCCGTACCCGGACAGGAGCCGACCCTCATGCCCCGCCTCGCTCTGTACGCCCTCGCCGTCTGCGTCCTCGCGGTCGTCGCGGCCGTCATCTCCTTCGCCGCGGGCAGCTGGCTGGGGATCGTCTGGGTCCTCCTCGCCGGCCTCTCCTCCAACATGACCTGGTACTACTTCCGCCGCGCGAAGGCCGAGGCCGCCGCCTCCGAAGCGGTCTAGGGTCAGGCCCTGGGGACAGGCCCTAGACCTGGCAGAGCTCCGGCGTCTCCTGCCAGAAGCGGTAGAGGTTCGAGCCGCAGTAGCGGGAGATCTCCGGCACGCCGAGGGCGCGCATCAGCGCGTCGATCGTGTCGAAGAACGCGCCGTTGATCGCGGGGACGAAGAGCAGCGCGATCACCACGAAGAAGCCGTACGGCGCGTACGGCTCGATCTGCCGCTTGATCTTGTACGACAGCCAGGGCTCGATCACTCCGTAGCCGTCCAGGCCCGGTACCGGCAGGAAGTTCAGGAGCGCCGCCGTCACCTGGAGGAACGCCAGGAACGCCAGCGCGTACTGGAAGGGGCGCGGCACGCCGTCCAGCGCGTCCAGCCAGAACGGCGCCGTGCAGACGATCGCGAACAGCACGTTCGTCAGCGGTCCTGCCGCCGAGATCAGGCTGTGCTTCCAGCGGCCCCGGATCCGGCCCTGCTCGATGAAGACAGCGCCGCCGGGCAGACCGATGCCGCCCAGGATCACGAAGAGCACCGGCAGGATGACGCTCAGGACGGCGTGGGTGTAGGCGAGCGGGTTGAGCGTGAGATAGCCCTTCGCCCCGATCGTGATGTCCCCGCTGTGCAGCGCCGTGCGGGCGTGCGCGTACTCGTGGAGACAGAGCGAGACGATCCAGGCCGCGGTCACGAAGAGGAAGATCGCCACGCCGGGGTTGGACGCGAAGCCCGTCCACACCGCCCAGCCGGTGACCGCCATGACGGCGAGGATCGCCAGGAAGACCGGGCTGATCCGGCGCTCGTGTCTACGGCTGGTGGCCGTGGTCATCGGTGGGACTCCTCAAGGCGCGGCGGCGTGTGTGCGGGAAACGTGCCGGGGCGGGGGCGAGTTCCTGCGGAGATCCCCGGCTCACGGAGAATAGAGCCTGTGCGCTATTCCGTCCTCGGCCCCACCCAGGTCCACTCGGCCGACGGCAGCCCCGTCGCCCTCGGCGGCGCGCGGCTGCGGTCCCTGCTGACCGCGCTGGCCCTGCGCGCGGACCGTACGGTTCCGGTCGGCTCCCTGGTCGCGGAGGTCTGGCCCGACGACCCGCCGGCCGACGAGATCGCCGCGCTCCAGGCCCTGGTCGGCCGGCTGCGCCGGGCGCTCGGCCGGGAGGCCGTGGTGTCCGGTCCCGGCGGGTACCGGCTCGCGGCCGCCGACGACGACGTGGACGCGCGACGCTTCGAACGGCTCGTGGGGGAGGGCACACGGGCCCTGGAAGCGGGCGACCCGGCACGGGCCGCGTGCCTGCTCGACGAGGCCCTCGGCCTGTGGCGCGGACCCGCGCTCGCGGACCTGCCCGACCGCACGGCGGAGGCCGCCCGCTGGGAGGCCCGCCGCCTCGACGCCCGACGCGCCCGCCACACCGCGGCGCTCGCGCTCGGGGAGGCCGCGTCCGCGCTGCCCGAGCTGGCCGCGCTCTGCGAGGCCCACCCGCTGGACGAACCGCTCCAGGCCCTGCGGATCCGGGCCCTGCGCGCCACCGGCCGCGCGGCCGAGGCGCTCGCCGCGTACGAGTCCTTCCGCCGCGCCCTCGCCGACAGCCTCGGCGCCGACCCGTCCCCGGAACTACGCGCTCTCCACGGCGAGTTGCTCGCACAGGAGCCGGAAGCACCGGCCACCCGGGCGGCGGCCCGCCCGCCCGCGCGGCTCCCCGCCCGTACCGCCCGCCCCGGCAACCTGCGCGCCAGGCTGACCAGTTTCGTCGGGCGCGACCAGGACATCGCGCGGCTGCAGCGGGACCTGCGCGGCAGTCGGCTCGTCACGCTCCTCGGCCCCGGCGGAGCCGGGAAGACGCGGCTCTCCCAGGAGGCGGGCGAGCGGGCCGCCGACGCCGGGGCGGACTGGCCCGACGGGGTGTGGCTGGCCGAACTCGCGCCCGTCACCGACCCCGAGGCCGTCGCCGAGGCCGTGCTCGGGGCCGTCGGGGCGCGGGAGACCGTGCTGCGCGGTGCGGGCGCCGAAGGGCTCAGGACCTCCGACGACGCGCTGACCCGGTTGGTGGAGCACTGCGCGTCGCGTCGGCTGCTGCTGATTCTGGACAACTGTGAGCATGTGGTGGGTGCGGCGGCGGAGTTGGTGGACGTGGTGCTGGCGCGGTGTCCGGGGGTGACGGTACTTGCGACGAGCCGGGAGCCGTTGGGTGTGCCGGGGGAGTTCGTGCGGCCGTTGGAGCCGTTGCCGCAGGACAAGGCGGTGCGGTTGTTGGCGGACCGGGGTGCGGCGGCCCGGCCGGGGTTCGATCCGGGGGACGATCCGGAGGCGTGCGGGGAGATCTGTCGGCGTCTGGACGGGTTGCCGTTGGCGATCGAGTTGGCGGCGGCGCGGTTGCGGGTGCTGTCGGCGCGGCAGGTGGCGGACCGGTTGGACGACCGGTTCCGGTTGTTGACCTCGGGGGCGCGGACGGTGCTGCCGCGGCAGCAGACGTTGCGTGCGGTGGTCGACTGGTCGTGGGATCTGCTGACCGAGGCCGAGCGTGGGGTTCTGCGGCGTCTTTCGGTGTTCTCGGGTGGCTGCGACCTGGAGGCGGTGGAGGCGGTCTGTCCGGCGGGGGACGCTCTCGGTCTGCTCGGTTCGCTGGTCGACAAGTCGCTCGTGGTCGCCGCGCCGTGCGAGGACGGGCCGGGTGGTGGGATGCGGTATCGGCTGCTGGAGACGGTGGCCGAGTACGCGGGGGAGCGGCTGGACGAGGCGGGGGACCGGGCGGAGGCCGAGCGCCGGCATCTGGTCCACTACCGCGAGCTCGCCCGCCACGCCGACCCCGCCCTGCGCGGCCCCGACCAGGTGCGGGCGATGACCTGGTTCAGGACCGAGTACGAGAACCTGCGCACCGCCCTGCGTCGCGCCGTCGCCGCCCGGGACGAGCACGAGGCGCTGGTGCTCGTCCACTGCCTCGTCTGGTACTGGCAGATGCGCGACCTCCGCGCCGACGCCCTGCACTGGGCCGAGGCCGTCGCCGCCCTCGGCCCCGATCCGTTCGCGCCGCCCGCCGCTCCCGTGGAGCCGCTCCACGAGCCCTGCACGGCCGCGCCCCCACCGCTGAGCGAGGCACAGCTGTGGGAGGCCAGGCGCGGGGTGCGGCTGATCGGGCTGCTCAACATGGACCACATGACGGGCGACTGGACGTCCCACGACGGGATCGAACGGCTCAAGCGGATCACCGCCGTCTACCGGCCCGGACTCCCGCAGACCTGCCGACTGCCCGGCACCTTCGCCGTCTTCGCCGTCATCATCATCGGCGAGCCGCGCAGGATGCGGGAGCTGCTCGACGCCACCGTCGACGCCTGCCGCCGGTTCGGCTACACGTGGGAACTCGCCGGCGCCCTCCAGCTCCGCGCCAACATGCTCGCCCACCGGGTGGACTCGGCACGGGCGGCGGCGGACGACGCCGACGAGAGCCTGGAGCTCTTCGTCCGGCTCGGCGACTCCTGGGGCGCGGCCGAGGCGCTCTCCGCGCGCGGTGACGCCCGAGAGCGGCAGCTCCGGTTCGAGGGCGCGGCCGAGGACTACGTCGCGGCCATCGGCTACGCCGAGCGGATCGGCGCCCAGTCCCAGATGACGCTGCTGCGCGCCCGGTACGCCGACATGCTCTCCCTGACCGGGCGCGCCGAGGAGGCGGAGGCGATCCTGCGCCAGGTCGTGGCGGCCGAGGAGAACCGCGGACACGAACCGACGCTGGCCGCCCGGCTGTTCCTCGCGATGCTGCTCGGCCGCACCGGCCGCACGGCCGAGGCCCGTGTGCACCTCAACACGCTCATGGACGCCTTCAGCTCCGCCACGCTGTCGGTCTTCGGCGGGTTCACCCTCGGCGGCCTCGCCTGGCTGGACAACCTCGACGGGCGGTACGCCTCCGCTCTCGGCCACTCCAGGGAGGCCCTCGACCGGTCCCGGGGCACCCTGTCGATGACGATCGCCCCCCAGATGCCCGCCATCCACCTGATCACGGCCGCCTGGGCGCTCGCCGGGCTCGGCGGCCCCCACGCGATGCTCGGCGCCCGGCTCCTCGGTGCGCACGTGGCACTCCTCCCGGAGGGCCACCTGCTCTCGCCGCCCGAGCGCGACAACCTGGAGCGGGCCACGGAACTGGCCCGCTCGGCCCTCGGCGACGGGGCGTTCGAGGCCGCGTACGCCGAGGGCGGCGGCCTCTCCGTGGAGGAGGCCGCCGCCCTGCTCGAACGCGCCGACGCGATCCAGGGGCGCGCCGAGTGAGGAGCCCCGTTCCTGATCCGCGTACGGATCAGGTCTTCACGCTCAGGTCTTCTTGCGGAACTTGGACACCGCGAGCGGCGCCGTGACGGCCGTGATCACCACGGCCCAGCCGAGCGTCATCCACACCGAGTCGCCCACCGGCGTGCCGTTGATCATGGCGCGGGCGGCGTCGGCGAGGTTCGACAGCGGGTTGTAGTCCGTGAAGGTCTCCAGCCAGCCGGGCATCGAGGTCGGCGGGGCGAAGATCGAGGACCCGAACTGCAGCGGCATCAGAACGATCATGGCCATCCCCTGGACGGCCTGGGCGGTCTTCAGCGCGAGACCGAGCAGGATGAAGATCCACATCAGCGAGGCGCCGAAGACCATGGACAGGCCGATCGCGCCGAAGAGGTCGAGGATCGATCCCTTGATCTCCAGGCCCAGCAGGAAGCCCATGCCGAGCAGGATCGCGGTGGCGATCAGCATCCGGCCGATCTCGACGACGATCTTCGCGATGAGGACGGAGGACCGGGCTATCGGCATCGTGCGGAACCGGTCCATCACCCCCTTCTTGAAGTCGTCGTTGATACCCGTGCCGACGGCCATGGCGATGTTCATGCCCATCATCGCCATCAGGCCGGGGACCACGTAGTTGACGTAGGCGTCGTTGTTGCCCTTGCCGGAGATCGCGCCGCCGAAGACGTACACGAACAGCAGGACGAAGATGATCGGCATCAGGACGACGTCGAACATCGACTCCGGGTCCTGCTTGATCTGCAGCGCGTTGCGCCGCGCCAGGGCGCCGATGTGGCGGAGGTTGGCGCGCAGGCCGATCCGGCCCTCGTCGACGGGGGCCCGCTTCACCGGGGAAGGGGCGTCGACGGGCGGCTTGGTGACCGTGGTCGTGGTCGTGCTCATGCGGCGACCTCCTCGGGAGTCGTGTCGGAAGCGGACGACTTCTCGCCCGTGATGGCCAGGAACACCTCGTCCAGGCTGGGGAGGTGGGTGCCGATGTGCGCGATGCCGAAGCCGCGCGCGCCGAGCAGGCCCACGACGGCGGTCAGCTGCTCGTCGCTGAGGATCGGCACGTACAGCGCGTCCTCGTCGGGGACGATCGTCGAGCCGGCGATGCCGTCGAGACCGGACTCGCGCAGCGCCGCCGCCATGCCCGGCAGCTCCGCCGGGTCGACCGGGCGGACCTTCAGGGTGCGCCCGCCGACCCTGGCCTTCAGCTCGTCGACCTTGCCGTTGGCGATGACCTTGCCCCGGTCGATGACCGTCAGCTCGCTCGCGAGCTGCTCGGCCTCCTCCATGTACTGGGTGGTGAGCAGGACGGTGACGCCGTCGGCGACCATGCTGTGCACCTCGTCCCAGACCTCGTTGCGGGTGCGCGGGTCGAGGCCGGTGGTGGGCTCGTCCAGGTACAGGACGGCCGGGCGGCCGATCATCGACGCGGCCAGGTCGAGCCGGCGGCGCATACCGCCGGAGTACTGCATGGCGGGGCGCTTGGCGGCCTCGGTGAGCGAGAACCGCTCCAGCAGCTCGTCGGCGCGGCGCCGGGCGTCCGCGCGGGAGAGGTCGAGCAGCCGCCCGATCATGTACAGGTTCTCCCAGCCGGACAGCTTCTCGTCGACCGAGGCGTACTGGCCGGTCAGGCCTATGGTGCGGCGGAGCTGACGGGGCTGCTTCACCACGTCGAAGCCCGCGACGACGGCGGTCCCGGCGTCGGGGACGATCAGGGTGGACAGGCAGCGGACGAGGGTGGTCTTGCCGGCGCCGTTCGGGCCGAGCACACCGAGGACGGTGCCCTCCCGGACATCGAGGTCGACCCCGTCGAGGGCCTTCGTCTCGCCGTAGTGCTTCACGAGGCCTCGTACCTCGACGGCGTTGTGTGTGGATCGCGTCATGGACCCCACTACACCAGCCACCACCGACAACGCACCGACAGACGACCGACAGCCCGCCGATGGGGGATGTCGGCGGGCTGTCGGGTCGTTCCGCGATGGACTAGTGGAAGGTGTGCTCCTCGGCGGGGAACGCCCCGCCGGTGACGTCCTCCGCGAAGGCCTTGGCGGCGTCGCCGAGGGTGGCGCGGAGGTTCGCGTACTGCTTGGTGAAGCGCGGCACCTTGCCGCCGGTCAGACCGGCCATGTCGGTCCAGACGAGGACCTGGGCGTCGGTGTGCGGTCCCGCGCCGATGCCGATGGTGGGGATGTGCAGGGAGCGGGTGACCTCGGCGGCCAGCTCGGCCGGGACGAGTTCGAGGACGACGGCGAAGGCGCCCGCGTCCTGCGCCGCCTTCGCGTCGCTGAGCAGCCGGTGCGCGGCCTCGTCGGTGCGGCCCTGTACGCGGTAGCCCATGGTGTTCACGGACTGCGGGGTCAGGCCCAGGTGGGACATGACGGGGATGCCGGCCTGGACGAGCAGCTCGGTCTGCGGCAGCGAGCGCTCGCCGCCCTCCAGCTTGATCGCTCCGACGCCCGCGTCCTTGACCAGCCGGGTCGCGTTGCGCAGGGCCTGGACCGGCCCTTCCTGGTACGAGCCGAAGGGGAGGTCGCCGACGACGAGGGCGCGCCTGGTGCCCCGTACGACGGCGGCGGACAGCAGGGTCATCTCGTCCATCGTGACGGGCACGGTGGTGTCGTACCCGAGATGGCAGTTGCCCATCGAATCGCCGACGAGCACGACCGGGATGCCGGCCTCGTCGAAGACGGACGCGGTCATCGCGTCGTAGGCGGTGAGCATGGGCCACTTCTCGCCGCGAGTCTTGGCGGCGGCGATGTCGTGGACGGTGATACGTCGCGTGCCCTTGCCTCCGTACAGCGCCTTGCTGCTGTCGGGGGACTGCGTCTGGGCAGCCTGAAGCGTCATGGTGAACGGCTCCTTCGTCATCTCGAGGCGCCCTGACGGCGTCCCCGGACCACATCCATGGTGGCACTTCGCGCGGGGACGGGGGAAGTGGGGCGAAGTGGCGCTGTTCACACCGCCGAAACGGAAGAATTCCGGGTCGTACGTACGAATGTGCGCGTTCTGTCACAGCCTCCCCGCCGCACGGCGACCGCCGGAACCCGCCGCGCGGCCCCGTCGTCCCTCGTGGCAGTACGACGGGCCCGGCATCACCTAGTGTCGTTGTCGGGTCACGGGCAAGGCAGCACGACGGCAAGGCAGTGAGGACTGAGTGATGGCGCGGGTGGACATGGCGGAGACGGAGAACGGCGGCGCCGGGAACGAGCGCTCCGGATCCCGGTTCCGAACGGCGCTCGACCGTCTGCGCGGGGACCGGGGCATCTGGCGCCGGGGCATCCTGCTGGCCCTGTGCGCGGTGCTCCTCACCCTGCTCATGGTCTTCCACGCCGACATCCCGAACCGGATCGGCAACCTGGGCAGCCTCACGGAGACCTTCCTGCCCTGGCTCGGCGTCCTCGTGCCCGTCCTGCTGGTCCTGGCCCTGCTGCGCCGCTCCGCGACCGCGCTGATCGCCCTGCTCCTGCCGACCGTGGTCTGGGTGAACCTCTTCGGCGGCCTGATCACCGACAAGTCCCAGAGCGGCGGGGACCTCACCTTCGCCACCCACAACGTGAACGCCGACAACCCCGACCCCGAGGGCACCGCCCGGCAGATCGCCGAGTCGGGCGCGGACGTGGTGGCCCTGGAGGAGCTCAAGGGCGACATGGTCCCGGTCTACGAGAAGGGCCTGGCCGACACGTACAAGTACCACGCGGTGCAGGGCACCGTCGGGCTGTGGAGCAAGTACCCGCTGCACGGCGCGGGCCCCGTCGACATCGGGATGGGCTGGACCCGTGCGATGCACGCCACCGTCTCCACCCCGAAGGCCGAGGTCGCGGTCTACGTCGCCCACCTGCCGTCGGTCCGGGTCCGGATGGACGCGGGCTTCACCGCCAACCAGCGCGACAACAGCGCGAACCTGCTCGGCGAGGCCATCGCCGCCGAGCCGCGCGAGCGGGTCGTCCTGCTCGGCGACCTCAACGGCACGATGAACGACCGCGCGCTGAACGCGGTGACCGCGCAGATGCGCTCCACCCAGGGCGCCTCGGGCGACGGCTTCGGCTTCAGCTGGCCGGCCTCGTTCCCGATGGCCCGGATCGACCAGATCCTGGTGAAGGGCGTCGAGCCGGTCTCCTCGTGGGCGCTGCCGGCGACGAAGAGCGACCACCTGCCGATCGCCGCCCGCGTCACGCTCTGACCCGGTCCCTCCGCCCCGGCCCGACCCGACCCGGCCCGGTCCCTCCGACCCGGTCCGCGAGCCGAAACCTCCTCTTCACCGGCCCGAGGCCGAGCGGAACATTTCTCCTGAGAGTATTTGTTCAGTCGAAGAACTATTCGTCTGGAAAGGCTCTCCCCATGCCCCTGGCGCTGCTCGCGCTCGCCGTGTCCGCCTTCGGCATAGGCACCACCGAGTTCGTGATGATGGGCCTGCTGCCCAACGTCGCCGACGACCTCGGCACCTCCGTCCCGACCGCAGGACACCTCGTCTCGGCGTACGCGATCGGCGTCGTCGTCGGCGCCCCGCTGCTCACCGCCCTCGGCTCGCGCGTGCCGCGCAAGAAGATGCTGCTCCTGCTGATGGCGCTGTTCTTCGTCGGCAACCTGGCCTCCGCGCTCGCGCCCGGCTTCGGCTGGCTGGTCGCTGGCCGGGTCCTCGCCGGGCTGCCGCACGGCGCGTTCTTCGGCGTCGGGGCCGTCGTCGCCGCGCGCCTGGTGGCCGAGGGACGGCAGGCGCGGGCGGTCGCCACGATGTTCCTCGGGCTCACCGTCGCCAACATCCTCGGCGTACCGGCCGCGACCCTGCTCGGCCAGCACCTCGGCTGGCGCTCCACCTTCCTCGTGGTCACCCTCATCGGCCTGCTGGCCATGGCGGCCCTCGCCCGGCTCGTGCCGTACGTCCCCGTCGACGAGCGGCAGAGCCTGGGCCGCGAGGTCCGCGCGCTCGGCCGACGGCAGGTGCTGCTCGGACTGCTCACCGCCGTCTTCGGCTTCGCGGGCGTCTTCGCGGTCTACTCCTACCTCGCCTCGATGACCACCGAGGTGATGGGGCTCTCCGAGTCCTCCGTCACCCTCGTCCTCGCCCTCTTCGGCATCGGCATGACGGCCGGCGCCCTCGCCGCGGGCCCGCTCACCGACCGGGCGCTGCGCCCGACGCTGTACGGCTCCCTCACCGCGCTGGCGCTGGTCCTGGTCGCCTTCCGGTTCACGATCCACGTGCCCTGGCTCGCCCTGGTGACGGTCGTGGTCCTGGGCGCCGTCGGCTTCATGACCACGACCCCGCTGCAGATGCTCGTCATGAACAAGGCCAAGGACGCCCCGACCCTGGCCTCCGCGTCCAACCACTCCGCCTTCAATCTGGCCAACGCGGGCGGCGCCTGGGCGGGCGGCGCCGCCGTCGCGGGCGGCTGGGGCTGGACCTCCCCGACCCTGGTCGGCGCGGGCCTCGCGGTGGTCGGCCTGGCGATCGCTGCGGTGGCGGGCCTGCTGGACCGTACGCGGACGGACGAGGCCGCCTCCCGGGTCGTCACGGGAAGCGGCCCGGTCGCCGATGAGCAGACGCCGGCCGTCAGTGGGTCGGGGACTCCCGCCAGCGGTTCGTGATCGGGAGCCGGCGGTCCTTGCCGAAGCCCTTCGCCGAGATCTTGGTGCCCGGAGGGTACTGGCGCCGCTTGTACTCCGCCGTGTCCACCATCCGCAGCGTCCGCGTCACCAGCTCCTCGTCGAAGCCGGCCGCGACGATGGCGTCCCGGCCCTGGTCGCGGTCGACGTACAGGGCCAGGACCGCGTCCAGGACGTCGTAGTCCGGCAGCGAGTCCGTGTCGACCTGCCCCGGGCGCAGTTCGGCGCTCGGCGGCTTGGTGATCGAGCTCTCCGGGATCGGCGGGGTCATGCCGCGCTCCTCGGCGGCGCGGTTGCGCCAGCGCGCGAGCCGGAACACCGTCGACTTGTAGACGTCCTTGATGGGCCCGTACGCGCCCACCGAGTCGCCGTACAGCGTCGAGTACCCCACCGCCAGCTCGGACTTGTTGCCCGGCGCGAGCACGAGGTGGCCCTCCTGGTTGGAGATCGCCATCAGCATCGTGCCGCGCAGCCGGGACTGGAGGTTCTCCTCCGCGAGGCCCGTGAGGCCGAGCGCGCCCATGTACGCGTCGAACATCGGCTCGATGGACACCGTACGGAAGTTGAGCCCGGTGCGCCGTGCCAGGTCGTCGGCGTCGCCGCGGGAGTGGTCCGAGGAGTACTTCGACGGCATCGAGACGCCGTACACGTTCCGCGCGCCGACCGCGTCGCAGGCGATCGAGGCGACGAGCGCCGAGTCGATGCCGCCGGACAGCCCGATGAGCACCGAACGGAAGCCGTTCTTCGCGATGTACGCGCGCAGGCCCACGACCAGCGCCGAGTACACCTCCTCGTCGTCGTCGAGCCGGTCCGCGTAACCGCCCGTCAACTCCGGTTCGTAGGCGGGCAGCGGCTCCTGGGAGAGGATCACCCGGTCGATCCGCAGCCCGTCGTCCACGAGGCCGGTGGGCGCGTCGGCGGCGGCCGCCGGCAGGTCGAGGTCCACGATCACCGTGCCCTCGGAGAACTGCGGGGCGCGCGCCACGACCTCGCCCCCGGCGTCGACGACGATCGAGTCGCCGTCGAAGACCAGCTCGTCCTGGCCGCCGATCATCGCGACGTACGCGGTGGTGCAGCCCGCCTCCTGGGCGCGCTTGCGGACCAGTTCGAGCCGCGAGTCGTCCTTGTTCAGCTCGTACGGCGAGGCGTTGATGGAGACGAGCAGCCCCGCGCCCGCGCTGCGGGCGGCCGGCACCCGGCCGCCGTCCTGCCACAGGTCCTCGCAGATCGCGAGCGCCACGTCGACGCCGTGGACGCGCACGACGGGCATGGTGTCGCCCTGCACGAAGTAGCGGAACTCGTCGAAGACCCCGTAGTTGGGCAGGTGGTGCTTGGCGAACCGCAGCACCACCTCACCCCGGTGCAGCACCGCGGCCGCGTTCTCCGGGGAACCGGCGGGCCGGCCGAGCCGGGGCTCGGCGCGGTCCGAACGGTCGAGGTAGCCGACGACCACGGGCAGGTCCCCGAGGCCCTCGGCGTCGAGGCGCCGGGCGAGCGTCCGCAGGGCGGCCCGGGAGGCCTCGACGAAGGACGAACGCAGCGCGAGGTCCTCGACGGGGTAGCCGGTCAGCACCATCTCGGGGAACGCGGCCAGATGCGCGCCCTGCTCGGCGCAGTGCCGGGTCCAGCGGACGACCGCCTCGGTGTTGGCGGTGAGATCGCCGACGGTCGAGTCGATCTGATTCAGAGCGAGGCGTAGTTGAGGCACCCGCCCAGTGTAATCGTCAGACCGACGCTATGTCCTGCGTACCGGTGTCCCGGTGTCCCGCCCGCCTACTTCGTCGGGCCGATCCAGATGCCCTTCTCGTGGTCGAGGATCGTCGGGCTCAGCTCGATCTGCATCTCACCGGCCGCGGCGGCGGGCAGCGAGAAGGCGAAGGTGCCCTTGGCCTGCTTGCCGGGGAGCACGTTGCCCTGGAACATCGTCGTCGCGTTGCTGCCGTCGAAGATCGCGTCGGCCTGCGCGCCCTCCGCGTCGCTCGCGTCCACCAGGGCGCCGGTGACGTCGAGCGTCTCCTTGCTGCCGTTGACGATCGTGACGGTCACCTGGAAGGCCTTGTTGCCCTTGGTGTGCCCGGCGGCGAACTGGTCGGGCGTGTAGGCGCGCGGCTTGGAGACGGTCACCTTGATGCCGTCCTCGTACGCGAAGGTCTGACCGAACTTCAGCGCCGCGGGGGCGGTCTCGGTCGGCTCCGGCTCGGGCTCGCTCGTGGCGCCCGGGGTGGCGGGGGCCGAGGAGGCCTTGTCCTGCTTGGCGATCTCCTCGTCGACGGTCTTCTCGAACTCGTCCACGGCGACGACCAGGACGATCAGCCACACGAGCGAGACGACGATCGTGACCGCGCCGAGGACGATCCCGGAGAGCGCCACGCCCTTGTTCGTGGCCTCGCCCTTACGGGCCTTGCCGTGACCGACGATGCCGAAGACCAGGGCCATGACGCCGAGGATCGCGCCGAGCCAGAACGTGAACGGGATGAGCCCGAAGAGCAGGCCCACGAGACCGAGGACCAGGGCGGTCACGCCCATGCCGTTCCTGGGCTGCTGGAACGGGGCCGGCATCCCCGGTATGCCGGCCGGCGGCATCCCGGGCGGCGTCGTGCCGTACGGGGAGGCTCCGTACGCAGGCGCTCCGGCCGGGGGCGCTCCGACCGGCGGAGGGCCGGCCGGTGTGGAGGACGGAGCACCCCAGGGGTTCTGCTCGGGGTTCTCGGTCGGCGTGCTCATGCGGGTGTCCTCCGGTGATCGGCGTGGTCGGGCGCCTGACGTTAGGCCAGATGATTATGGAGGAGCCAGGGATTTTGTGATCGACCGGTGTCCATGCCCCGCCCCGCCCCCCACGACATGCGGGGTCGCGGGGCCCGGTCATCGGGACGCCGGGGCGGGCGCATAGCATCACGTACCACTATGTCCATGTCCCGGCCCGCCCCGTCCCGGCTCGAAGGCGCCGCGCGAGCCACCGCCGTTCTGCTCGTCCTCGGCGCGCTCGCGTACAGCGCGTGGGTCCTCGAAGCCGTCGTCAGGACCGGGCTCGACCCGGTCAGGTCGTACGTCTCCGAACTCATGGCCACCGACCAGCCCCACGGCGACTTCTTCCGCGCGAGCGACCTCACGGCCGGACTCCTCGTCCTCGCGGCGGCCCTGACGGCCCTGTGGAACACCCGCCGGGCCGCCACCGGACCCCACAGGCTCGTCCGCGCCGGGTGGAGCGCCGTCGCCCTCTTCGGGGCCGCCACCGCCGCCGACTCGCGGCTGCCGCTCAGCTGCACGCCCACCGCCGAACCGGCGTGCGCCGCCCGGGAGGACGCCGGCCTGGTGCCGTTCACCCACACGGCACACGCGGTCAGCTCCGCCCTCGCGATGGCGGCGGCGGTGGCCGCCATGCTCCTGCTGACGTACGCGGCCCGCCGCCACCGGATCTGGCGGCCACTGGCCACGGCGGGACCCGTCCTCGTCGCCCTCGAACTGGCCGCCACCGTCTGGACGCTGGCCGCCGTCGCCGCGTTCGAGGCGGGCCACGGCACCTGGGCCCTCGGGGCCGGACAGCGGCTCCAGGTCCTGCTCCTGGCCGTCTGGCTCGGCGTACTCGCCGTCTCCGTCGCCAGGGAGCGACCATGAGGAAGTTCGTACGGATCGGGGGCGTGGCCCACCACGCCGTCGTCGAGGGCACGGGACCCGTCTGCGTGCTCAGCGCCGGCCTCGGCATGAGCTGGTTCGACTGGGACCCGGTCGTCCCGCTGCTCGCCCCGCACCGCACCGTCGTCCGCTTCGACCGCCCAGGACACGGCCTCTCCGCCCCGGCCGCCGTCCCGCCCTCCGCCGCCGGCGAGGCCCACCGCATCGCCGGACTCCTCGACGCGCTGCCCCTGCCCGCGGGACCGGTCACCGTCGTCGGGCACTCCATCGCCGGCTTCCACGCCGAAGCCTTCGCACGCCTGCACCCGGCCCGTACCGCCGCGCTCGTCCTCGTCGACGCGTCCGTCGAGGAACACGCCCGTACCCCCGCCGCCCCCGGTCTGCGCACCGCCGCCGCCCGCGGCCTCGGCACGCTGCTGTCGGCCGCCGGAGCCCCGGCCGCCCTCGGGCCGGCCGTCCGGCGCGCCACCGTACGGCTCTCCCGGGCATCGGGCGGCGACCCCGCGCCCACCGACCTCGTACGCCGCTGCTACCGCACCTCACGCGTGCTGCGCGGCACGCTCCTGGAGAACGCCCACTACCGTGCGGTCGCCGCGGAACTCCTCGCGCTGCGCGAGGAGCGGCCGCTGCCGGCAGGGGTCCCCGTCACCGTCCTCGCGGCCCCCGACGGCTCCGCCCGCTGGGAGCGCCGCCAACGCGCGCTGGCCCGACGCCTCGACGCCCGCTACGAGGCGGTCGAGCCGTCGGGCCACCTGATGATGCTGGACCGCCCGGAGGCGGTGGCCGGGGCGGTACTGCGCACCGGACCTCAGGAAGCGCCGCCTCAGGAAGCGGCGTAGACGCTCTCGCAGAATGCCTTGATCTGTTCGTCCGACAGATGCTGGGCCAGGTCGGCCTCGCTGATCATGCCGACGAGCCGCTTGTTCTCGATGACGGGGAGACGGCGGATCTGGTGGCTCTGCATCTCCTCCAGGACCGCGCCCACGTCCGAGCCCGCGTCGATCCAGCGTGGGGTGCCGTTGGCCATCTCGCCACAGGTGACCTTCGACGGGTCGTGACCCATGGCCACACAGCCGACCACGATGTCGCGGTCCGTGATGATGCCGCACAGCCGCTCGTTCTCGTCGGCGATCGGCAGGGCGCCCACGTTCAGGTCGCGCATCATCTGGGCCGCGCGGTCGAGCGTTTCGTGCCGGGGAATCCACTGGGCCCCGGGGTGCATGATGTCCTTCGCCGTGGTCATGGGGTGCGTACCTCCGTAAGCCGTCGTCGTACGTCCCCGAGCGTCAACCATTGTCCGCGTACGCGACGGCCCCCGCGACCGCTGGGGGTCACGGGGGCCGTCGCGAGGCGGCGCGGGCCTCAGGAACGGGGCTCGGCGCCGCGCTCCTTCAGCAGCTGCGTCATCAGCCCGATCTCGGACTCCTGGGCCTCGACCATGCCCTGCGCGAGGTTCCGCTCGACGTCCACGGAGCACTTGTCCACACAGCCCTGGGCCATGTGCACACCGCCCTTGTGGTGGTCGATCATCAGCTGGAGGTAGAGGACCTCCGCCTCCTTGCCGCTCGCCGCGCGGAGCCGTTCCAGCTCCGTCTTCGTCGCCATGCCGGGCATCAGCGCCCCGTCGAGGGGGCCGGTGTCACCGTGCCCGCCCATGCCCATCCAGGCCATCGGCTCGGTGCCCGACTCGATCTTCGGCAGCCCCCACATGTCCAGCCAGCCCAGCATCATGCCGCGCTGGTTGGCCTGGGTGTTGGCGATGTCGTAGGCGAGACGGCGGACGTCCGCGTCCTCGGTGCGGTCCCGGACGATGAACGACATCTCGACGGCCTGCTGGTGGTGGACCGACATGTCACGGGCGAAGCCCGCGTCCGCCGACGCCGAGGCCGGCGACGCCTGAGCCTCCTCCCGGTCGGCGGAGGCGACCGTGACGGCACCCCCGGCGAAGAGCAGGGCGAGGACGACGGCGGCGATCGAGGCCCCGTGCGTGCGGGTCAGCTTCACTGGGTCGCCCCGACACCACCGGTGCAGGCCGCGCCCGGCTCGGGGGTCTGCGGACCCTGCACGTACTTGGTGAAGAAGGCGTCGATCCGGGGGTCGCTCGCGCTGTCCACGCTCACCTGCTTGCCCCAGGCGCTCAGCATGATCGCGCCGGCCTGGTCGTCGACCGGGCTCATGAAGGAGTACGGGGTCTTGCCGACCTTCTCGGCCAGCTTCTTCACCTCGGCCTCGGGGGCCTTCTTGTTGTACGTGACCCAGACCGCGCCGTGCTCGAGCGAGTGCACGGCGTTCATCTCGGCGACCTTCGCCGTGTAGACGTCGCCGTCGCAGTTCTGCCAGACCTGGTCGTGGTCACCGCCGACCGGCGGCTTCATCTCGTAGGCGACCGGGGTGGTCACGTGGTTGCGGCCGAGCTTCTTGGCGTCCCAGGACTTCTCGTCCTTGATGGGGGCCTTGGCGGCGGCCTCCTGGGCTTCCTTCTTCTCGGACTGCTCGTTGAGCACGTAGCCGCCGAAGCCGACGAGGCTCAGGACGACCACGGCGGAGATGCCGATGGTGAGGAAGCGGTTGCGGCGCTCGCGGGCCTGCTCGGCGCGGCGCATCTCCTCTATTCGGGCGCGGCGGTCGGCGTTGGCGGAGCGGTTGGCGGCCATGGTGGTCGTCCTTCTGGGATGTGGGGTGGCGTCAGGCGTCGGGCGTGAGCCGTGGGCGGGGCAGGGGGTGCGGCCCGCCGGCTACGTCCGCAGGACTTGAAGGACGTGCAGGTCCGGCGCGCGCGGCTGCGCGGCCGAGCGGGGTGCCCGAGCGGTGTCGTACGCCGGTACGGGCAGGGGGAGCCGGCCCTCCGCGTGCGGCGGGGGGTCGAGCGGCGGCGCGGTGAGCACCGCCGGGCTGAGCGAGGGGAAGAGGGAGCAGCCGCCGCGGTCGTAAGGACAGACGTACTCGTGCGCGGCGGTCGCGCCGGCCGTCGCCGTGGTCCGGGCAGCCGCGTGGACGCCGCCGGGCTCGCCGTGCGCGGGGGCGGCCTCGCCGCTCCCCAGACAGACGAAGAGCGCGGCAAGGAGCGTCGCCACGGCACTCGCCAGTGCCATGGGACGCGCGCGCCGGGACCGGCGTACGAACAGAGGTCCCCCCATGGGCGGAGATCGTAGTGGCCGGAGGGCCGCGAGGGGACACTCGGGGGCGACCGCGGAGCGAACAGACGCCCGGAACCGGCCTGTCTCCCGTTACCTGAGTCACACGCGAGCGGGCACACTGGGTGTGCAACGTGCGCGAAACCATGTGGTGGGATGCTCAGGTGCCCCCCGATGTGCCCGAGGCGGTGGGAACAGGCGGCCTGACCAGCAAAGATGGGTGTGGAAATGGACAAGCAGCAGGAATTCGTGCTCCGGACGCTCGAAGAGCGCGACATCCGGTTCGTGCGGCTGTGGTTCACCGACGTCCTCGGCTTCCTGAAGTCGGTGGCCGTGGCGCCCGCCGAGCTTGAGCAGGCGTTCGACGAGGGCATCGGCTTCGACGGCTCCGCCATCGAGGGCTTCGCCCGTGTATACGAGTCCGACATGATCGCCAAGCCGGACCCGGGCACCTTCCAGATCCTGCCCTGGCGGGCGGAGGCCCCGGGCACGGCCCGGATGTTCTGCGACATCCTGATGCCGGACGGCTCCCCGTCCTTCGCGGACCCCCGCTTCGTCCTCAAGCGCATCCTGGCCAAGACCTCGGACCTGGGCTTCACCTTCTACACCCACCCCGAGATCGAGTTCTTCCTCCTGAAGGACAAGCCGCTCGACGGCTCGAAGCCGACCCCCGCCGACAACTCGGGCTACTTCGACCACACCCCGCAGAACGTCGGCATGGACTTCCGCCGCCAGGCCATCACGATGCTGGAGTCGATGGGCATCTCGGTGGAGTTCTCCCACCACGAGGGCGCGCCGGGCCAGCAGGAGATCGACCTCCGCTACGCCGACGCGCTCTCCACGGCCGACAACATCATGACGTTCCGCCTGGTCATGAAGCAGGTGGCTCTCGAGCAGGGCGTGCAGGCCACCTTCATGCCGAAGCCGTTCTCGGAGTACCCCGGCTCGGGCATGCACACCCACCTCTCGCTCTTCGAGGGCGACCGGAACGCGTTCTACGAGTCGGGCGCGGAGTACCAGCTCTCCAAGGTGGGACGCTCCTTCATCGCGGGCCTCCTGAAGCACGCGGCCGAGATCTCCGCCGTCACCAACCAGTGGGTCAACTCCTACAAGCGCATCTGGGGCGGCTCCTCCCGCGCCGCCGGCGCGGGCGGCGAGGCCCCGTCGTACATCTGCTGGGGCCACAACAACCGCTCGGCCCTGATCCGCGTCCCGATGTACAAGCCGGGCAAGACGGGCTCCTCCCGGGTGGAGGTCCGCTCGATCGACTCGGGCGCGAACCCGTACCTGACCTACGCGGTCCTGCTCGCCGCGGGCCTCAAGGGCATCGAGGAGGGCTACGAACTCCCGGCCGGCGCCGACGACGACGTCTGGGCCCTCTCCGACGCGGAACGCCGCGCGATGGGCATCGAGCCCCTCCCGCAGAACCTGGGCGAGGCGATCGCCCTGATGGAGAAGAGCGAACTGGTCGCGGAGACCCTGGGCGAGCACGTCTTCGACTTCTTCCTGCGCAACAAGAAGCAGGAGTGGGAGGAGTACCGCAGCGAGGTCACGGCCTTCGAGCTGCGGAAGAACCTGCCGGTGCTGTAAGCGCAGGTCAGAGGGGGTTCCTCCCCGAAACGACGATCAGGGCCGACGGGTAGCGAACCGTCGGCCCTGAGTCGTCTCACCGGTCCTGGGCCGTCTCTGGGCCGTCGGACGTGGAAACCGTGCCCTCGTACAGGCCATCCACGGCCCGGCGAGTCCGTCCGTAGCTACTCGGCATGAGGTGCGTGTAGACCCGGAGCGTGAAGCCGGGGTCGCCGTGGCCCAGGTACGTGCTGAGCGCTTTGACGTTCTCGCCGGCGTCCAGGAGGACGGACGCGTAGAAGTGCCTCAACGCGTGCATGCCGTGCTCGCGGGCCGCCTGGTGGCGCTCGCCCTCCTTGGGCTCCGGAATGACGCCGGCCTGGACGAGCGCGAATTCCAGACGCAGGTGTTGAAGTCGGTCCCGGCGAGTGCCCCGCCTCCCGTCAAATGCTAGTCCGCCCCCTCCATGGCTTCGACGGATCGAATTCCGGCCCGATATCGTGGCCAATTCTCCCACATTTCAACGTACGGAGAACGCGAGCCGAATTTGAAGCGCAGATAGTCCCCTGTCCCCTTGATTCGCGCACTCGACATAATCAACTGAACGGGCCCCATGGACGGCAAACCTGGCAGGCCGTACCCTTCGGAGCTATTCACTTCCAATGTTCGGCCTTGGCTGTCTTCAAGCACGAACCGAACACGCCAAGCAGAATCGACACGAGTTTCGATGAGTCTATATTGCTTCGGGATTAGCCCGCGGCGCTCAGCAAGGTCGCAGAACGCTCGCACTGCCCTGAGGCAGGAATCGAATTCCTCCGGAGTCGGAAAGTCCTCTCTGTTGTGTTCGAGTCTGTTGCGCACATCGAGCACCCCTCCTTCGTTCAAAATCTGAACGACAGCCTTGAGGCTCCTGATGATGCTGTTTCGAGACTCATCTGAAAGATTCAAGAATGGCACGGAGTATAGGAAGCCCGTCTGCCTGAGCGTGGACAGCTTATGGTAAGTCGGCAGATCGGCGTCTCTCAGTTTGTTATTGCTAGGGTCCTTTGCGTATTGTTCCAGCAGGCTAGCGAGCACTCCGAACCCTGAAATCAGCGGAAATAGTGTGTTTCGTCCGTCGGCGTGAAACTGGATGGAGTTCTTTTCTCCTGCGCCGTACGTGTTCAGGATGGACGTCATGTGGGAACGGGCCAGCTTGAGGTCGAAAGTGAACGGCGTTTGCGCAGACGTATGGTCGAAAGTAGTAGCCCACGCCGTGTAGGCCAGAGCTTTGTCTAGCGCGTCTTCGAGGGCGACGAATAGCGGGGAAGAGTGACTGCGAATGGCTCGCATTTCTGTAACTCCGAACCGCTCGTGCGACTCAACTTCCTCCGCCATTGAAGCCGTTAGGTCGCGTAGATCCTTGGAGGCAGATTCAATCGAGTCAAGGTCGTATCCCAATTTCCAGAGCATAACTTCGATCAGCGTCTCATCGTCTGTTCGATCCGAGACCTCCCGTGTGATTCCGCAAGCTTCTGCCGCTTTCAAGTACTGGCGATGCCCCACAAAGATTAGCCGTTGCAAGATTGCCCGTGGTCGCTCCCGGTTTAGGTATGTTTCAAGGGCTTCTTCTGTTTCGCCTTCCGGAGCTCGAAGAAGCCAACTCAGATCCCTTTCATCATTCGGATCGGAGAGGTCGTATACGGAGCGAACCAGCCTCTTCAGCCTTTGAACCGCAACCGATCCATCTTTGGAGTAGTACTGCACTCCATGCCTGGAGAGGCGGCACGAAACATCAAAATACCCGCTTGCAAAATCGATCAGCTTTGGTCGCCGAATTTCGCGTTCAGGGATGTCAATCAATCCGGAGGTCGCCGCTCGATCGAGGAGTTCGGTAAGCGATCGATCCGTAAGTAGCAGGAGGAGCTGCATCATTCCAGAGCGCCCGACTTCTTTAAGGAAGTCGTCAGGATTTCGCACCGCCAAACCATTCTTCGAACATAGATCACGGAGCTGGCTATGTCGCCCCGCGAACCCTAGCTTGACCACGGAATGCAACTCGCTGAAGGTGAGGCATTGTCCGATTAGGCCGACAATCCCGCTCGACCTCATATCGTCGTAGGCGCCTACCAATTTTGCGCTGTGATCGCTGAAGAATCCCTGCCAATCCGATGCGGCTGTTGTTCGGGACAGCCTCTTATCCAACTTTTCGCGCGCATCGAGGATAGTGTTGTGAGACGTGGTGAGCCATGTCTTATGGACGGCGCGGCACGCCGGTCGATGGCAATGATAGAGAGGCACCCTGTCGGTAGGTGGGATCAGCCTGAATTCCGCAGACTTCAGTGCCCCAAATTCTCCCGTAACGGTATCTTGGCACTGGAACACTCCGTTTTCCGCACCTGAAAGCAGCTTAAACGTGTCCTCTGTGCTGAGAATGTCCAGGGTTCCGTGATCGAACACCTCGAACGCCCGGTCGTACAAGCTGCGCTCGAACATCGGTGGGTGGATAATCTTGCGGTCTTTGATCTCTTTCGACAGGGCGGACCGGAGGGCGTCAATGTCTGTTTCGTCAGGATCAACCAGTAGTTCGTCGTGGTACACCTCCAAGAAGCATGCCAAGCGCAATTCACCCAACGGATTCATGCGGGAAGTCTTCAGGGAGTCGATGAGGCTCTGGCCGGCTTCCGTGAACCTAAGAGGCTCGTGGAGATGAGACGGGATTCTGTACTTCGGAACAACAATGGAGGAGCTGAGGAGTCGAGAAATTGCTTCTAGCCTGAGGATGTTCGTCCGAGTTTCCAGGGAGGGGTACTTCGCTTCGAGTTCCTCTAGGCTATAAGGCATTTACCACTCCTTTTCGGGGTGCATTGCAGATACTGTAGCCCGTCAACTAACCGTTGGGTCCGTTTTTGGACAAACAAGCTCCTGGGTCCCACCGGGACCCCCGGCGCTGACCGCTCCTTCTGTCACGGGCCCGTGACAATCAGCCTCAGGTGTGTATGGGACAGTCAGGAAGGTCGGCTGCGCATCGGCTGGCGCGATCCGCGCGACCTTCGGGTCGGAGCGCACATCCGGCTCGGCGGCCCGATCGTGCTGGTATGGGACAACCTGCGCATGCACCTGGTCGAGGCACTGCGCGAGAGTGCATCGCCGACCATGCGGACTGGTTCACTGTCTTCCAGCTTCCCAGCTACTCACCAGGCTTGAACCTGAAGAGGCATCTGGTCGCTGGTCAAGCGCGACATCGGCAACCTCGCCGCAGCCGACCTCGACCAGATCATCCGGGCCGTCAAGCACAAGCTCAAGATGCTGCAGTACCGACCAGAGGTCATCAACTGCTGCCTTGCCAGCACCGGTCTGGCCCTGGACGAGTGAACGCAATGGCTGGACGATCGGCGATTGGTCGGCACGGTCAAGTCAAGAGCTGCTGGGCCGATACGGTGACGGAATGACCGAGTGCCTGCCTGCCGACGTAGCCGACGTGCTCGCTGCAGTCCTGTGCACGGACAATCCGGTTCATGCCACGCTCCGAAGGCAGGTTCCGCACCTCAGCGTGCGAGGACGCTGCACGTGTGGGTGCGGAACCGCCTATTTCGAACTCGACACCAGCAAGGCTGAGCCCGCACCCACTGGTCCAGGCACCATCGTGGCGGCCGAAGCACAGCTCGTCACCGAGGCTGGCGAGTGCCCCGGCGAGGTCCTTGTCTGCACGCAAGGCGGCTACCTGTCGTGGCTGGAAGTCTGTTCATGGAGCGGCGACGTCGAGGTGACCCTGGCTGCCGCGTCGCTGGCTGCAGACACGCTCTTGATCTCGGACGGCCAGAGCTCAGCGGCTTCTGCAGCACCACCGACATTACGAGTTCAAGTTCAGTAGCTGGTTATCGCTGGGGCCACGTGGATGCCGGATGACGTTGACGGTCATCCGGCGGGCGGGGCGGGGCCCAGTGCTGGGTCGTCTGGGGGCCGCCAGTGGGGGCGCCGTTTGCGGTCGATGCCCACCGTTGGTCACCAGTTGACAGGCGCTGCAATGCGCAGCGTTCGGGAAGGTTCCAGATGGGGCTGGCGGGGCGTCACTTCCCTGCGCAACAAGAAGCAGGAGTGGGAGGAGTACCGCAGCGAGGTCACGGCCTTCGAGCTGCGGAAGAACCTGCCGGTGCTGTAAGGGAAGAGCGGGGCCGCCCCGGGTGGGGCGGCCCGTCGGTCAGCCCTGTGGGGCTGCCGGGGCGTCCTTGGACAGGGGCACGTGTCCGGTGTTGTCCACGTGCCGGGCGGCCACCCAGACGGCCTGGTCGCGCAGCAGGTACCAGATGGTGTTGCCGTCGATGTTCTGGGCGTTGACCTTGCTGTGCAGGCCGATCTCGACGCCGTGGTTCAGGGTGCCGACGACGGCGGAGTCCGTGCTCGGGTACTTCCGCAGGTTGACGCCGATGGCGCTGACGACGGTACCGAACGGCTGGGGCGGGCTGGGCATCTTGACCTCCGGGGAACGTGGGAGTGGCGGGACGCCGTCCGGTATCCGGACGGCTCTCGCACCGTACGGCCGATTCCCGCCGGGGAGCCGAAGGCGTGCGGGGCGTCATTCCGACGGCCGCGTACGTCCGGGCGGCCGGAAAACCGGATGTGGCACCGCCCGGGCGGGTGGTAGTCAGGCCGTATGGATGTATGGACGACCGGGCGCCTGGAGTTGCGCCGGCTCAGCGTCGGCGAGGCCGAGCGGATCGTGGGGCAGGCGGCGGAGGGCTCCGCGCGGTGGGCCGAGGGGTACCCCTCCGACGCGGATGTCGCCGTGGCGCGGCGGTTTCTGGACGCGCGGGACGAGCACGGGGATCCCGGGGTGTTCGGGCCGTACGAGATACGGCGCAGGGACGACCGGGTGACCGTCGGGGGGATCGGGTTCCACGGGCCGCCCGACGAGGGGCGGTTCGTGACCGTCGGCTACGGGCTCGCGCCCGTCGCGCGCGGGCAGGGGTACGCCACAGAGGCCCTGCGCGCGCTGCTCGAACTGGCCCGCGCGCAGGGCGTCGCCGGGGCCAAGGGCGACGCCGACCTGGGGAACGTCGCCTCCCAGCGGGTCATGGAGGCCGCCGGGATGCGGTACGTGGGGGAGGACGAGCGGGTGCGGTACTACCGGGTGGATTTCGACGAGGGCCGGTGAGGCCGGCGCCGCCGGGGCTCGCTCAGCGTTCCGACAGCTCCGACGGGGCCTCCTGGACCACCCAGCCGTTGCCGTCCGGGTCGGCGAAGGTGAGGAACGAGTTCCAGGTCCCGCCCTTGCCGTCCTCCCAGCCCGACGCGCCCACCCGGCGCACCGGGGAGACGTCCACGCCCCGGGCGAGGAGCTCCTCGCGAGCCGCCTCGATGTCGGTGACGCACAGCTGGAGGCCCTGCAGACTGCCCGGGGTCATCGCCTTCGCGCCCGGCATCGGCGGCATGCCGCTCTCCATCGAGATCGAGCACCGCGAACCCGGCGGCGTCGCCTGGATGATCCGGATGCCCGGCGCGACCTCGGTGTCGAGGTCGATCGTGAAGCCGCACTTCTCGCCGTAGAACTCCTTCGCCCGGTCCAGGTCGGTCACGGGGACCAGGACGACTTCGAGCGTCCAGTTCATGGAAGGTCTCCTCAGAAACGCCAGCGGGTCTGACCGAACTGCTCGCCCTTCGCGAAGCCGAAGACCGTGCGCGGCGCGACGGCGAACACCAGGGCGGTCCCACCGTCGCCCACGAACGCCCCGTCACGCACGTCGAATCGCCAATCCGGGCCGTACTTCTCGACGTACACGTCGGCCACGGCCCGCAACCGCGCCTCGTCCGTCACCCGGACGGCCTCGCCCTCCACCACGAGGTCGAAGCCCTCCTCGAGCGTCGGCGTCCCGGTGGTCAGGACGACCTCCGCGTTCTCCGCCAGGTTGCGCGCCTTGCGCTCGTCCGGGCCGGTGCAGAAGTGCAGCGCGTCCGCCGACCAGACCGCGATCAGCGGGGTCACGTGCGGGCGCCCGTCCGGGCGGACCGTGGTCAGCCAGAAGACCTCGGCCTCGGCCAGTCGGCCGGCCGCGGCCTGCCATTCCGCCGGCCGGGCCTTCGGGTCGCTGTAGCGGGTGTCGAGGGTCGGTTCCGGGGTCATCGTCGTTCGCCTTCCGGGAGCGGGGTCATCTCTACGCCGTCGTGTACGTATCTATGACCCCGCGTCCCGGCCGAACTCATCGCACCGCGGGCGTCCAGTGCAGCCTGCCGTCCAGACCCATCACCGCGACGCCGTCCACGACCCCGCCCGGAGCGCCCGAGAAGAGGAAGTTCTGGAGCGTCCACAGCGGCTGCGAGCCCGTGCCGCCGTTCCCGGACACGCCGGGCGCCGTCGCCAGGAATCCCGTACGGGACCGGACCGCGAGCAGGCCGGACCCGCCGCCGATCGGGCCGGGGCCGAGGACGCCGCCCGACATCTCGATGACCGGGGTGGTGAAGCGGCCGCCCGTGCCCGGGAAGTCGGCCGTGCGGACGTCGCCCGAGGACGGCTTGCGGAACCAGAGCCGTACGCCGTCGCCCGTGGGCGTGGGGCTCGCGTTCAGGGCCAGCGTCGTCGCCGGCAGGCCGGTCGTCCTCGGCCCGCCCAGCGGGACGCCGGGGCGCGGCTGCGACCAGGTGAGGACCGTGTTCGCGGTGCCCGCGAAGACGTGGATCCGGCCGGCGGCGTCCGTCGTCGCCACCGGGTCGCTGTACACGGGAGCGGTGAGCGGGTTGCCGATGGTGTTCCGGGTGGCCCCCGAGGCGCCCCCCGAGCGGTAGGTGAGGGCGGTGTTGGCGGCGGCGGCCGCCCTGGCCGTGGCCGCGTCCGCCTGAGCGGTCGCCTTGCCCGCCGTCGTGGTGGGCGCGGTCGCCTTGCCCGCGGCCGTGGCCGTCGTGCCGGCCGCCTTGGCGGAGGCGGCGGTGCCCGCGGTCCTGCCGGACGTCGTCGTGCTCGCCGCCTTCACGGGCGGGGGAGTCGTGCCCGCTGCCGCCGGGGCGTTCGCGGCCAGGCTGCGCCACGCGCCCCAGCTGCCGTTCGCCAGCTGCTCGCGGGCCGTCAGCCGGTGGGCGCTGTCGCGCACGACCACCGTGATCCGGCCGGTCCCGTCGACGGCCGCGGCCGGGGCGCTGATGTCCGACATGCCCGTGGCGTCGTTCTTCTCGGGCGTGCCGAGCGAACGCCACGGACCGAACGCGCCGCCCGGCGTCGTCTGCTCGGTCGACACCACCTCGCGGCGGTACGCGTCGGCCGTGGCACCCAGGGTCGTACGCGTGCCGAAGACGACGATCCGGCCGTCCGGGAGCCGCACCGACGTCACCCCGGTGTCCAGGCCGCCGCCCGCCAGCATCACCGGACCCTGCCACTCGTCGGCCGAGCCGACGGGCTTCGTCCACACCGCGAGGCGTCCGTCGAGCACCGAGAACGCGTGCAGGCCGCCGTTCCGGTCGCGCTGGACCCAGGAGGTGGAGTTGCCGCGGGCGTAGCGGACGGTCTTCGTCCAGCCGGATCCGGCCGGGCGCTGGGCCACCTTGAGGTCGCCGCAGCCGACCGGGTCGCCGCAGTCGTTGATGCCGTCCGTCCAGGCGTACGTCTTCAGGGTGTTCAGCTTGGTGCCGGCCGACTCCGGGTCGAGCGTGTACGGCAGGATGCTCGTGGGGTAGCCCAGGTAGTTCTGCACGCCGAAGTGCGGGCGGCCGGAGTCGGTGGCCCGGGTGGCGTACCGCTCCAGGGCGGCCTGGGCGAACCGGGCGCCGTAGAGGTGGTCCTGGTGGTCGGTGAGCGCCCCGGTCTTCAGGTTCCGGCCGGGCGTCGGGTCCTGGATCCGGACGAAGGTCGGCCGGATGCGCTCCAGGATCCCGGTGAGTGCCTCGATCACCTGGTCCTTGCTGTACGTGAAGTCCGTGGTGACCGGGGTGCCGGTTGCGCGCTGGGAGGCGATGACCTGGACCCGGCCGTTCCACAGGCCGTTCAGGCTGTTCGGCCGGTCGGCGTTGATCGCGCCGGCCTCGCGGATCTGCATCCAGACCAGGCTGATCTGCGGCGCGGCGCGCAGGACGTCGAGCTCGGCGGCCCCGCCGCCGACCGTCGGGATGGAGACGCGGTCCCAGGGGCTGGTGCGGCTGCCGGTGGCCATCTCGGCGTACGCGGCACGTATGCCGTTCTGCCGGGCCGCCGCGAAGCCGGCCTTGTCGGGGGCGGGCGCGGTCGCGCCACGGCCGTTGATGCCGTCCGCCTCGCCGGCCGTCAGGTACACGGTGGTCAGCGAACGGCCGGAGCGTATCGACTGCACGACGTCCGGGTTCATGAAGTACAGGTCGTCGTCCGGGTGGGCCACGATCTGCGCCACGGAGATGTCGGAGGTACGGACCGGTGCCGCGGCGGCCCCAGCGGTCGTCCCCGAGGCCGGTGTCGCGGTCGTCCCGGCGGCCGGTGCCGCGGTCTGCGCGCCCGTCTTCCCGGACCGGGCCTCGGCCCCGGTGTCGAGGGCGAGACCGGAGGAGCCGTCGGCCCCGTGGTCGGGCCGGCCGTCGGCCGGGTCGCCGGCGGTGTCGGGCGCGGAGGTCCCGGCCAGGCCGTTGGCGGTGTCGGCCCCGAAGACGGAGCCGGAGGTCAGCTGGAGGATTCCCACGAAGGAACCGGTGACGACGGCGGTGGTCGTCAGCACGGAGACGGTACGGAGGCGGCGGCGGCCAGGCATCGAGTGTGTGCGCTTTCGGACGTGGGTGACCCCGGTGACGGGGCGACGAGTGGCGGGGCGACGTGCGGCAGGGCGACGAGTGGCGACGCGACGGGCGGTCGCGCGGTCGAGTGGTCTGTGGTGGAGCTGTGGTGAAGCTGTGACGGTGCGATGTGCGGTGCGACGAACAGTACTTGTGTCTGGAGACGGACTTACAAGCAATACGGTTTATCGGCGGCAAATAGTGAGGAATGTGCGAGGTATCACGTGTGATCTCTTACGAAACAAAGGTCCGACTTGGGTGGATCGCGGAGCGCGAGCCGCCCGTCCGTTGATCGCCGCGCCCCGGGGCGACCCGGCCCCGCCCTGCGGATAGGCTCGATCGCGGAGCTCGAAGGAGCCCGAAGGCGGTGGAGGGAGCGGCGGGATGGCGGCGGTGCCGGGGCGCAGGAGCAGTACCTTCAGCCGCCTGCTGCGGCACGGCTTCACCGACCCCTCCGGCGCCGAGCGACTCCTGGACCTCCCCGAACTGGCCGCCCTGCGCGACGACCCCGTCCTGCTCGACGCGCTCGGCGCGACCGCCGACCCCGACCTCGCCCTGCGCAGCCTGGTCCGGCTCGTCGAGGCCCAGCCCGACGAGGAGCGCCAGACGCTCACCGCCACGCTGCTCTCCGCCAAGCCGTTCCGGGACCGGCTCCTCGGCGTCCTCGGCGCCTCCGAGGCGCTCGCCGACCACCTCGCCCGGCACCCCAAGGACTGGCAGGCCCTCGTCACGTACGAGGCCGCCGACCTGAACCCCGGGGTCGCCGAGTTCGAGCAGGGCCTCGCCGAGGCCACCGACCCCGTCTCCCTGCGGGTCGCCTACCGCCGCTGCCTCCTCGCCATCGCCGCCCGGGACGTCTGCGGCACCGCCGACGTCGCCCAGACCGCCGCCGAGCTCGCCGACCTCGCCACCGCGACGCTGCGCGCCGCCCTCGCCATCGCCCGTACCGCCGCCCCCGCCGACGCGGCGCACTGCCGGCTCGCCGTGATCGCCATGGGCAAGTGCGGCGGCCACGAGCTGAACTACGTCTCCGACGTCGACGTGATCTTCGTGGCCGAGGCGGTCGAGGGCGCGGACGAGGGGAAGGCGATGCAGGCCGCGACCCGGCTCGCCTCCCACCTCATGCGGATCTGCTCGGAGACGACCGTCGAGGGCACCATCTGGCCCGTCGACGCCAACCTCCGCCCCGAGGGCCGCAACGGCCCCCTGGTCCGTACCCTCTCCTCCCACCTCGCCTACTACCAGCGCTGGGCCAAGACCTGGGAGTTCCAGGCACTCCTCAAGGCCCGGGCGGTGGCGGGCGACCCGGAGCTGGGCGCCGAGTACATCGACGCCGTCTCCCCGCTGGTCTGGCAGGCCGCCGAGCGCGAGAACTTCGTCGCCGACGTGCAGAAGATGCGCCGCCGGGTCGTCGACAACATCCCGGCCGCCCAGGTCGAGCGCGAGCTCAAGCTCGGCCCCGGCGGCCTGCGGGACGTCGAGTTCGCCGTCCAGCTCCTCCAGCTGGTGCACGGCCGCGGCGACGCCACGCTGCACAGCGGCAAGACCCTCGACGCCCTGAAGGCGCTCGCCGCCGGCGGCTACGTCGGCCGCGCCGACGCCGCCCAGCTGGACGAGGCGTACCGCTTCCTGCGGGCCATGGAGCACCGCATCCAGCTCTACCGGCTCCGCCGCACCCATCTGGTCCCCGAGGACGAGGCCGATCTGCGCCGCCTCGGCCGCTCCCTCGGCCTGCGCACCGACCCGGTCGCCGAGCTGAACAAGGAGTGGAAGCGGCACGCCGCGGTGGTCCGCCGGCTGCACGAGAAGCTCTTCTACCGGCCGCTGCTCGACGCGGTCGCCCAGCTCACCCCCGGCGAGACCCGGCTCAGCCCGAAGGCCGCCGGGGAGCGGCTCGAAGCGCTCGGCTACGCCGATCCCGTCGCCGCCCTGCGCCACCTGGAGGCGCTCGCCTCCGGCGTCACCCGCAAGGCCGCGATCCAGCGCACGCTGCTGCCGGTGCTGCTCGGCTGGTTCGCCGACTCGGCCGACCCGGACGCCGGGCTGCTCGGCTTCCGCCGGGTCTCCGACGCGCTCGGCAAGACGCCCTGGTACCTGCGGCTGCTGCGGGACGAGGGCGCGGCGGCGGAGAACCTCGCCCGGGTGCTCTCGGCCGGGCGGCTCGCCCCCGACCTGCTGCTGCGCGCCCCGGAGGCGGTCGCGATCCTCGGTGACCCGGAGGGCCTGAAGCCGCGCGGCCGGGACCATCTGGAGCAGGAGGTCCTCGCGGCGGTCGGCCGGGCCGACGGCGCCGAGCAGGCGGTCACCGCGGCCCGCGGGGTGCGGCGCCGGGAGCTGTTCCGTACCTCCGCGGCCGATCTCATCGGCTCGTACGGTACGGAGGACAGCCCGCGCGAACTCGATCCGGGCGCGCTGGTCGACCGGGTCGGCCTGGCGCTCACCGACCTGAACGCGGCGACCGTCGCGGGCGCGCTGCGCGCCGCCGTGCGGGAGGGCTGGGGCGACACCCTGCCGACCCGGTTCGCGGTCATCGGGATGGGCCGCTTCGGCGGCCACGAGCTCGGTTACGGCTCCGACGCCGACGTCCTGTTCGTGCACGAGCCGTGCGAGGGGGTCGACGAGCAGGAGGCGGCCCGGGCGGCGAACCAGGTCGTCTCCGAGATCCGCCGGCTCCTCCAGGTCCCCACCGCCGACCCGCCGCTGCTGATCGACGCGGACCTGCGCCCGGAGGGCAAGAGCGGCCCCATGGTCCGCACGCTGAAGTCGTACGAGGCCTACTACCGCCGCTGGTCCCTGGTCTGGGAGAGCCAGGCCCTGCTGCGGGCCGCGCCGATGGCGGGCGACGCGGACCTCGCGGAGCGGTTCGTCGAGCTGATCGACCCGCTGCGCTACCCGGCCGAGGGCCTCGGCGAGGAGGCGGTCCGGGAGATCCGGCGGCTCAAGGCCCGGATGGAGTCGGAGCGGCTGCCGCGCGGCGCCGACCCGACGCTCCACACCAAGCTCGGGCGCGGCGGTCTGAGCGACGTCGAGTGGACCGTCCAGCTGCTCCAGATGCGGCACGGCTGGGCGGAGCCGGGGCTGCGCACGACCCGGACCCGCGAGGCCCTGGCCGCCGCCCACTCCGCCGGGCTCATCCCGACGGACGAGGCGCAGACCCTGGACGAGGCCTGGGTGCTCGCGACCCGGGTCCGCAACGCGGTGATGCTGGTACGCGGCAGGCCGGGGGACACCTTCCCCTCCGACGGGCGCGAACTGGCGGCGGTGGGGCGGTACTTGGGGTACGGCCCGGGTCACGTCGGGGAGATGGTCGACGACTACCGGCGGATCACCCGCCGGGCCCGGGCGGTCGTGGAAGAGCGGTTCTACGGGGCGTAGCGCCCGGGCGTGAGCGGGGTCGTCCGTCGACGCGCTCCGGGAGCGGCCCGGGGGCTCAGCCGTCGGCGCGCTCCAGGAGCGCCCGGCAGTGCGCCAGGAACGCCTCCAGGGCCAGGTCGAACGCGGCGTCGGCGCGGGTCGGTCCCAGTGCCGCCAGGGCCTCGGCCAGCCGCGGGGTGGTGACCTCGTCCGGGAGCTCCCACATGGCGTCCGGGGCCGCGAGGTCGAGCGCCGAGCCGAGCACCAGGTTCTCCAGCGCGACGATCACCGTCATGACGTCGGCGTTGTCGAAGCCGACACCGAGCAGCAGGGTCACCGCCGACTCGTACTGGGCGAGCACCCTCGGAGCCCGCACCGGTGAGGTCATCAGCATCGGGACGGCCCGGGGGTGGGCGGCGAAGGCGGCGCGGTAGGAGCGCGCCCAGGCGGCCATCGCCGCGTCCCAGGGCTCCAGGTCGAGGGTGGAGCCGTCGATCTCCGCGCAGACCCGCTCGCGCAACAGCTCCACGATCCCGTCCCTGCCGTCCACGTGGTGATACACCGAGGCCGTCTGCACCCCGAGCCGCTTGGCGATCTGGGGGACGCTGAACTCCCCCCGCTCATCGACGAGTTCGAGCGCCACCGTGGTGATCCGCTCGCGGTCGAGGAGCGGTGTGCGCGGCCGGCCCATGAATGATTTCCCCCTGGTCAGGTCTTCCCGAATCGTTGAACGCGAGGTTACATTGCGCGAACCGAAAGCCTTTAGGTTTCCTGCCTCGGAAGGGCTTCCCGCTCCATGTCCTCACAGACCACCACCGCTCCCAAGGGGCTGAGAACCGGCACGCTCTCCACCGCCGACATCTCCTTCTTCGTCGTCTCCGCGGCCGCCCCGCTCACGGTCATGGCGGGCGTCGCCCCCATCGCCGTCGTCCTCGGCGGCATCGGCGCCCCCGCCGGTTACCTCCTCGCCGGCATCACCCTCTCGGTCTTCGCCATCGGCTTCACCGCCATGAGCCGGCACGTCCGCAACGGCGGCGCCTTCTACGCGTACATCGCCCGCGGCCTCGGCAAGCCCGTCGGCATCGCCGCCGCCCTGCTCGCGATGCTCGGCTACAACGGCATGGAGATCGGCGTCTACGGACTGCTCGGCACCGCCACCGCCGACACCGCCGGCGCCCTCTGGGGCATCGACGTCCCCTGGCTCCCCGTCTCCCTCGCCGGGCTGCTGCTCATCTGGTACGGCGGCTTCCGCTCCATCGACTTCGGCGCCAAGCTCCTCGGCGTCCTGCTCGTCGCCGAGACCGGCATCCTCGTGCTCCTCGCGGGCGGCGTCCTGCTGGACGGCGGCGCCGACGGGCTCTCCCTGAGTTCCTTCGCCCCCGGCAACGTGCTCGTCCCCGGCACCGCCGCCGTCCTCGCCTTCGCCTTCGCCGCCTTCACCGGCTTCGAGTCGACCGTCATCTACCGCCGCGAGGCCCGCGACCCCGAGCGCACCATCCCGCGCGCCACCTACATCGCCGTCGGCTTCCTCGGCCTCTTCTACGCCTTCGTCGTCTGGACCGTCATCCAGGCCTTCGGCCAGGACAAGGTCGTCCAGGCCGCCGCCGACGACCCCGGCGGCCTCTTCTTCGCCGCCATCACCACCTACGTGGGCTCCTGGGCCGCCGACCTGATGCACATCCTGATCGTCACCAGCGTCCTCGCCTCGCTCCTCGCCTTCCACAACGCGATCAACCGCTACGGACTCGCGCTCGCCGAGGAGGGCGTCCTGCCCGCCGCCTTCGCCCGCGTCCACCCCCGTCACCGCTCCCCGTACGTCTCCGGCATCGTCCAGACCGTTCTCGGCGCGGCCGTCGTCCTCGGCTTCGCGGCCGCCGGAGCCGACCCGTACCAGCAGCTCCTGCTCTGGGTGAACACCCCCGGCATGATCGGCCTGATGGTCCTCCAGCTCCTCGCGGCGCTCGCCGTACCCCTCTTCTTCCGCCGGATCAGCCACGACGAGGGCAGGCTGCGCACGGTGGTCGCGCCCGTCGCCGCCTTCGTCCTGCTCGGTGGGGCCATCGGTCTCGTCGTCACCCATGTCGACCTCTTCACCGGCGCCTCCACCACCGTCAACACCGTCCTGATCTCGCTCGTCCCCGCCGTCTTCGTCCTCGGGCTCCTCCTCGCACACCGGCTCCGCCGCACCCGCCCCGAGGTCTACGCGAACTTCGCCGCCGAGCCCGCAGAGCCCGCAGCACCAGCCGAAGGAGAACTGTCGTGCCCGCCCCCGACCTCGTCCTCGTCAACGCCCGCGTCCGTACCCCCGAGCTCTCCGCGCACACCGCTGTCGCCGTCCGCGACGGACTGATCACCGCCGTCGGGGACGCCACGGACGCCCGCGACTGGCGCGGACGCGGCACCGAGACCGTCGACCTCGGCGGCGCCACCCTCACGCCCGGCCTCACCGACGCGCACAGCCACCCCGTCTGGGGCCTGGAGATGTTCACCGGCACCGACCTCTCCGGTGTGACCGACCTCGACCGGCTCCGCTCGGTCCTGGCCGGTGCCGAGCGCCAGGACGGCTGGGTGGTCGGCTTCGGCCTCGACCACAACACCTTCGGCGGCCGGCCGATCCACCGCGAGCTGATCGAGGACGTCCTCGGCGGCGCCCCCGCCTTCCTGCGCCTCTACGACGGACACTCCGCCCTCGCGAGCGAGGCGGCCCTGAAGGCTGCGGGCATCGAAGGCCCCCGCGCCTTCGCCCAGCGCTCCGAGATCGTCTGCGACGAGCAGGGACGGCCCACCGGCCATCTCATCGAGCACGCGGCCATGGACCTCGTGACCCCGTTCCTGCCGACCCGGCCCTTCGCCGAGCGGCGCGACCGGCTCGTCGAGCTGCTGACCTCCATGGCCGCCACCGGACTGACCGGCGCGCACGTCATGGACCTGGGCGGCCATGACGTACCGGGGCTGCTCACCGCTCTGGAGGCCGACGGCGACCTGCCGCTCCGGCTCAGGCTCGCACCCTGGTGCATGCCCGGCGCGACCGCGGAGGAGCTGGACGAGCTGGTACGGCTCCAGGAGCGGGCCGGCCGGCTGTGGCGGGTCGGCGGCGTGAAGTTCTTCATGGACGGCACCGTCGAGGGCGGAACCGCCTGGCTGGAGCACGCCGACTGCCACGGCCAGGGCACCGACGCCTTCTGGCCCGACCCGGCCGCCTACGCGGCCGCCGTCCGCCGTCTCCACCGGGCGGGGGTCGGCACGGCCACGCACGCCATCGGCGACGCGGCCGTCCGGCACGTCCTGGACACGGTGGAGGGACTCGGCGGGGGTCAGGGCCCCCGGCACCGGATCGAGCACATCGAGACCGTCCCCGACGACCAGCTCGGCCGGTTCGCGGCCCTCGGGGTCGTCGCCTCGATGCAGCCACCGCACACCGCGTACACCCGCGCCGACCACACCGACGAGTGGTCCAAGCGGCTGGGCGACGTCCGCGCGGACCGCGCCTGGCGCTGCCGTGACCTGCGGGAGGCGGGCGCCCACCTGGCGCTCGGCTCGGACTGGCCCATCGCCCACCACGACGCCCGGCAGGTCCTCGCCACCGCCCAGGCCCCGCGCGGAGCCGCGTCGGCCCGGCACGGTCTGACGGGGCTGATGGCCCTGGAGGGCATGACCACGCACGCGGCCGTCGCGGCGGGGGAGGAGCGGCTCGGCGGCCGGATCGCCGTGGGCCTGCGCGCCGACCTGACCGCGTTCACCGTCGACCCGGTGACGGCCCCCGCCGACGAGACGGAACAGGCCCCGATCCGCCTCACGGTCGCGGGCGGCCGCGTCACGCACCGGGGGTAGCCCCCGGGAAACGGAACCCTGGGGCCTGCTCGGCGGATCAGGGCCGGACAGGCCCTAGCGGCTCGCGCGCTCCTTCTCCTGCTCCTCCTCGTCGGCCTTCGCGGGCCGCGAGGAGGGGCCGCCCCGGGCCACCGGGGCCGGGGTCTCCACCAGCTTGGGGAGACCCTTGGGGAGCGAGCCGTACCAGAAGTAGGAGACGGCGAAGCCGAAGGCGAGGCAGATCATGCCGCCCACCGCGTCCAGCCAGAAGTGGTTGGCGGTGGCCACGATCACGACCAGCGTGGCGGCGGGGTAGAGCAGCCCGAGGATGCGCGCCCAGGGCGCCGAGGCCAGGGCGAAGATGGTCAGACCGCACCAGAGCGACCAGCCGATGTGCATCGACGGCATCGCCGCGTACTGGTTCGACATGTGCTTGAGGTTGCCCGAGGCCATCGAACCCCAGGTGTGGTGGACCAGGACCGTGTCGATGAAGGCCTGGCCGTTCATCAACCGGGGCGGCGCGAGCGGATACAGGTAGTAACCGACCAGGGCCACACCGGTGGTCGCGAAGAGGACCGTGCGGGACGCCGCGTAACGGCCCGGCTGCCATCGGTACAGCCACACCAGCACACCGATCGTCACGACGAAGTGCAGCGTGGCGTAGTAGTAGTTCATCGACACGATCAGCCATGTCACCGAGTTCACGGCGTGGTTGACGGTCTCCTCGAAGGCGAGCCCGAGGCTCTTCTCGACGTCCCAGATCCAGTCGGCGTTCTTCAGCGCCTGGGCCTTCTGCTCCGGTACCGCGTTGCGGATGAGCGAATACGTCCAGTAACTGACGCCGATGAGCAGGATCTCGAACCAGATCCGGGGTCGTCGGGGCATGCGGAGCCTGGCCCGCACACCGCCACCGTCCGACATGGGTGACGGGCTGGCCGCCGTCCGGCCTTCCAAACTCTTCACGGTCGCTTCACCCATAGGAGGAGAGTCTGCCAGATCCATTCCCTTCGTCCGATCATCCCTCCGACGGGTTCGGGGCGCACATGCTCCGCCCTGAGACGGATGCGCGGACCCCGTACCGTCAGGGTCGGCCCGGCAGCGGAGCGGAAGCGGTTGAACCGCGAACGACCAGCTCAGGCATGAAGACGAACTCGCTGTGCGGCGCCGGGGTGCCCCCGACCTCTTCGAGCAGTGCCCGGACCGCCGCCTGTCCCATCGCCTGCACGGGCTGGCGGATGGTGGTGAGCGGCGGGTCGGTGAACGCTATGAGCGGGGAGTCGTCGAAACCGACCACGGAGACGTCCCCGGGCACCTGGAGGCCCTGCTGCCGGGCCGCCCGGATCGCGCCGAGCGCCATCATGTCGCTCGCGCAGACGACGGCCGTGCAGCCGGCCGCGATCAGCGCGCCCGCCGCGGCCTGGCCGCCCTCCAGTGTGTACAGAGAGTGCTGGATCAGCTGCTCGGACTCCTCCGGGGAGAGCCCGAGCCGCTCCCGCATCCCGCGCTGGAAGCCCTCGATCTTGCGGAGCACCGGCACGAACCGCTTCGGTCCCACCGCGAGCCCGATCCGGGTGTGCCCGAGCGCGGCGAGATGGGTCACCGCCAGCTGCATCGCGGCCCGGTCGTCGGGCGAGACGAAGGGGGCCTGCACCTTCGGCGAGAAGCCGTTGATCAGAACGTACGGGACGCCCTTGCCGCGCAGCTGGTCGTAGCGCGTCATGTCGGCGGTGGTGTCGGCGTGCAGCCCGGAGACGAAGATGATCCCGGAGACGCCCCGCTCGACGAGCATGTCCGTCAGCTCGTCCTCGGTGGATCCGCCGGGGGTCTGCGTGGCGAGCACGGGCGTGTAGCCCTGCCGGGTCAGGGCCTGCCCGATGACCTGCGCGAGGGCGGGGAAGATCGGGTTGTCCAGTTCGGGGGTTATCAGCCCGACGAGCCCGGCGCTGCGCTGGCGCAGCCGTACGGGCCGCTCGTATCCGAGGACGTCGAGTGCGGCAAGCACGGATTCACGGGTGGCCGAGGCCACGCCGGGCTTGCCGTTGAGCACGCGGCTGACTGTGGCTTCACTGACCCCCGCCTGGGCTGCGATGTCGGCAAGCCGCGCGGTCATGGGATTGGACTGTACCGGTCGCACGTCAGATTGCCCACCAAACGCAGGAGTCGGCGGGAACCCGGACGTTGTGCGCATGCGCGGCGCCGTCGCCGAACTCCGCGGCGGGGGAGGGGAGTACGGGAGCGGCGGGGGCGCTGCTCAGCAGGGGGGAGCCGGTGAGCGGCAGCGCCAACTCCCCTGCCGTGGTGTTCAGGGTGACCAGAATGTCCCCGCCCTCACCTCCGTCCCCGCGCGCCGGTCGGCGCCGGAAGGCGAGCACCCCCTCGGGGAGTCCGTCCAGCCACTCCACCGCGTCGCCCGCGCCGAGCGCGGGGTGCTCCCGGCGCAGCCGCAGCGCCCGGCGGTACAGCGTGAGGACCGAACCGGGGTCGGCGCTCTGGGCGGCGACGCTCAGCGCCGGCCACTGCGCGGGCTGCGGGAGCCAGGAGCCGCCGGGCCCGAAGCCGTACGACGGCCCCTCCGGCGTCCACGGCAGCGGCACCCGGCAGCCGTCGCGCAGCCCGTCCTGCCCGTCGCCGCGCAGGAACGCCGGGTCCTGGCGCACCTCGTCCGGCAGGTCCACCACCTCGGGCAGGCCCAGCTCCTCGCCCTGGTAGACGTAGGCGGAACCGGGCAGCGCCAGCATCAGCAGCGCCGCCGCCCGGCCGCGCTCCGCGCTGCCGTACCGGGTGGGGTGCCGGACGACGTCGTGGTTGGAGAGCACCCAGGTCGTCGGGGCGCCCACCGAGGCCGTGGCGCGCAGCGACTCGTCGACGACCGACCGCAGCGCCGCCGCGTCCCACGGGCAGTTCAGGAACTGGAAGTTGAAGGCCTGGTGCAGTTCGTCGGGGCGGACGTACCGGGCGAGCCGCTCCGGCGTCGGCGCCCAGGCCTCGGCGACCCCGATCCGGTCGGGGCCGTAGGACTCCAGGAGCCGGCGCCAGCCGCGGTGGATCTCGTGGACCCCGTCCTGGTCGAAGAAGGGCAGCCGCTGGGTGCCGATCAGCTTCGCCTGCTGCCCGTGCCCGATGTCGGGCAGGCCCTCGGCCTTGACCATGCCGTGGGCGACGTCGATCCGGAAGCCGTCCACCCCCAGGTCGAGCCAGAACCGGAGCACGGAGTCGAACTCGGCGCGCACCTCGGGGTTGCGCCAGTCCAGGTCCGGCTGCTCGGGCGCGAAGAGGTGGAGGTACCAGGAGCCGTCCGCGACCCGGGTCCAGGCGGGGCCGCCGAAGACCGACTCCCAGTCGTTGGGGGGCTCGGCGCCGCCCGGTCCCCGGCCGGGCCGGAAGACGTACCGGTCCCGGCCCACCCCGGCGAGCGCCTGCAGGAACCAGGGGTGCCGGTCGGAGGTGTGGTTGGGGACGATGTCCACGATGACCTTCAGGCCGAGCCCGTGCGCAGCGCGCACCAGGTCGTCGGCGTCCGCCAGGTCCCCGAAGACCGGGTCCACCGCGCGGTAGTCCGCCACGTCGTAGCCGCCGTCCGCCTGGGGCGAGGCGTAGAACGGGGTCAGCCAGACCGCGTCCGCGCCCAGGCCCGCGATGTGCGGCAGCCGCTCCCGTACGCCGCGCAGGTCACCGATCCCGTCGCCGTCGCTGTCCGCGAAGGAGCGGACGTACACCTGGTAGATCACGGCGTCCCGCCACCAGCCGGAGCGGGCGGGGGTTGCGCAAGAGCTTGCGGAGTCCGACATCGACGGTGAGGTGAGCTCGTGGGCCATGTGCGGTGTCCCTCTCGCGTGTTCCGGGGGCGGGGCTACGTACAGACAACGAGGTCGGGGCGGCCGTGAAACGGTCCTGCAAGAGATGATGCAAAGACTTGCAGGGCTCTTCGGCGGCCGCAAGAGGGCCTGGGGACCTGCCCGGCCTGGTGTCAAGCGACTCGTCGGCAACCTTAAGGACACGCCGATGTAACGATCGCCGGTCCTTGCAGAAAGTTCTCGCAAGCTCTTTCGGCGCGTTTTCATCCCTGTTACGTTCCTGGCAACCCGGCGCGCCGCGAGGGAGCGGTCGCATGAGGCAGGTTCCAGCCCCTCGTCACCCCGGGATCAGTTGAAGGAGTGCACATGCGGCGTGGCATAGCGGCCACCGCGCTGGTCGCGGCCCTGGGCGTGACCCTGGCGGCGTGCGGAAGCGGCGACGATTCGGCGAACGGCGGCTCGAAGGGCTCCGGCGAGCTCTCCGGCACCGTCACGTGGTGGGACACCTCCACGGTCGGCTCCGAGGACAAGGTCTTCAAGAAGATCGCCGAGGACTTCACCAAGAAGCACCCGAAGGTCACCGTCAAGTACGTGAACGTGCCGTTCGGCGAGGCGCAGAACAAGTTCAAGAACGCCGCGCAGTCGGGCTCCGGCGCCCCGGACGTCATCCGCTCCGAGGTCGCCTGGACCCCGGACTTCGCCAGCCTCGGCTACCTCCAGCCGCTCGACGGCACCCCGGCGCTGAAGGACGAGGGCGACTTCCTCAAGCAGGCCGCCGCCTCGACCAAGTTCGACGGCAAGACCTACGCCGTGCCGCAGGTCATCGACTCCATGGGCATCTTCTACAACAAGAAGATCCTCAAGGACGCCGGCGTCGAGGTCCCCAAGACCATCGCCGAGCTGAAGACCGCCTCCGCCACCATCAAGCAGAAGACCGGCAAGACCGGCATGTACCTGCGCGGCGACGACCCGTACTGGTTCCTCTCCTTCCTCTACGGCGAGGGCGGCGACCTGGTCGACGCCGACTCCAAGACCGTCACCGTCGACAACGCCAACGGCGTCAAGGCGCTCGCGACCGTCAAGGACCTGGTCGACTCCAAGGCCGCGATCACCGACGCGACCAACGGCTGGGACAACATGCAGGCCGCCTTCAAGGACGGCAAGGTCGCGATGATCATCAACGGCCCGTGGGCCGTCACCGACACCTTCGCGGGCAAGGAGTTCGCCGACAAGGCGAACCTGGGCATCGCCCCGGTCCCGGCCGGCTCCGCCGCCCAGGGCGCCCCGCAGGGCGGCCACAACCTGGCGATCTACGCGGGCTCCAAGAACCTGGACGCCTCCTACGCCTTCACCGAGTACATGACCTCGGTCGAGACCCAGACGAAGATCGCCAAGGAGCTCAGCCTGCTCCCCACCCGCGAGTCCGTCTACGTCAAGCCGGACGTCGCGAGCAACCAGATGATCGGCTTCTTCAAGCCGGTCGTCGACAAGGCCGTCGAGCGCCCCTGGATCCCCGAGGGCGGCAGCCTCTTCGAGCCGGTCAAGGTCGAGTACGCCAAGGTCCTCACCGGCCAGACCACCCCGGACGCCGGGGCCAAGGCCATCGGCGAGTCCTACCGCAAGCTCCTGAAGGACTGGAAGTAGAAGGAAGGCAGGCCGGCTGATGGCTGTGGACACCAGCAGCCAGTCGGTGGCGAAGGCCGCGGGCGACAGCGTCGCCCGCGGCCGGCGCCGCGGTACTGGCACGTCCCGGGGCCCGCTGAGGCGCTCCCTCTCCACCCACTGGTACGCCTGGGCGATGGTCGCCCCGGTGGTGATCGTGATCGGCGTGATCATCGGTTACCCGCTGGTGCGCGGCATCTACCTGTCGCTGACCGACGCCAACGAGCGGAACGTCGCGCGCTCCATCGGCGTCAACGAGATCCCGGCGACGTACGAGTTCGTCGGCCTGGACAACTACGCCGACGCGCTCAGCGGCGACCAGTTCCTCGGCACCCTCGGCTGGACGCTGGTGTGGACCGTGGCCTGTGTCTCGGTCACCTTCGGCCTCGGCCTGGTCCTCGCCAACATGCTCAACCGGAAGATCGCGGGCCGCTCCTTCTACCGGATGCTGCTCATCCTGCCGTGGGCCGTGCCCGGCTTCGTCTCGGTCTTCGCCTGGCGCTTCCTCTACGACGAGCGCCGCGGCCTGCTCAACCAGATCCTCGCCGGCGGCGGTCTCGACGCGCTGCCCTGGCTGAACGACCCCACCTGGGCCAAGTTCTCGGTGATCGCCGTCAACGTCTGGCTCGGCGTCCCGTTCATGATGGTCGCCCTCCTCGGCGGACTGCAGTCCATCCCCGGCGAGCTGTACGAGGCCGCCGAGATGGACGGCGCGAACGCCTGGCAGCGCTTCCGGCACATCACGATGCCCGGACTGCGGTCCGTCTCCACCACCGTGATCCTGCTGAGCACCATCTGGACCTTCAACATGTTCCCGGTGATCTTCCTGCTCACCCGGGGCGGACCCGGTGAGGCCACCCAGATCCTGGTCACCCAGGCGTACAAGTTCTCCTTCGAGATCAGCCCCCGCGACTTCGCCCAGTCGTCCACCTGGGGCGTCCTGATCCTCGTCCTCCTGATGGTCTTCGCCGCGGTCTACCGGCGTGTCCTCCGCAAGCAGGGAGAAGTCTGGTGACCACCGCCTCCAACGCCCCGATGCGCGGGCGCCGTTCGCCGCTCGCCTCGGTCGGGCTGCACGCCACCCTGATCGTGGCCTCCGTCGTCGCCGTCTTCCCGGTGCTCTGGGTCTTCCTGACCTCGATCAAGCCGGCCAAGTACGCGACCACCACGGACTTCGTCAAGGAGACGACGTTCGAGAACTACACGAACCTGCTGAACGACACCCCGTTCCTCACCTGGTTCGGCAACTCGCTG
The DNA here is from genome assembly GCF_040653315.1 of Streptomyces sp. NPDC047981. NCBI lineage: Bacteria > Bacillati > Actinomycetota > Actinomycetes > Kitasatosporales > Streptomycetaceae > Streptomyces > Streptomyces sp. NPDC047981. The sequence continues at coordinate 54,628 of NZ_JBEZNQ010000052.1, forward strand.
CTCGTCGCGGGTCTCACCACGGTCATGGGCGTGTTCATCGCCTCCACCACCGGCTACGCCGTCAGCCGCTTCCGCTTCCCCGGCAAGCGCGGACTGATGTGGACGCTGCTGATCACCCAGATGTTCCCGGTCGCCGTCCTGATCGTGCCGATCTACAACATCATGTCGTCGATGGGGCTGCTCAACGAGCCCGCCGGCCTGGTCATCACGTACCTCACCATCGCCGTGCCGTTCTGCGCCTGGATGATGAAGGGCTTCTTCGACACCATCCCGCGCGAGATCGACGAGTCGGGACAGGTCGACGGCCTCACCCCGTTCGGCACCTTCTGGCGGCTGATCCTGCCGCTCGCCAAGCCCGGCATCGCGGTGACCGCGTTCTATTCCTTCATCACCGCCTGGGGCGAGGTCGCCTACGCCTCCGCCTTCATGGTCGGCGACGAGAACCTCACCCTGGCCGGCGGACTGCAGAAGTTCGTCAACCAGTACGGCGCCCAGTGGGGGCCGATGTCCGCGGCCTCCGTCCTCATCGCCCTCCCCGCGGCCCTGGTGTTCCTCTTCGTCCAGCGGCACCTGGTGACCGGCATGTCCGCCGGCGCCGTGAAGGGCTGACCGCGCCGGGCCGAGGCGCCCCTACCCGTACCCGTACCCGTACTCGTACGCACATCTCCTTACCGATCAAGGAAGACATGACCCAGCATCTCGCTGCCCCCGCCGCCGCCCCGACCACCGGCACGCACACGGGCTGGTGGAGAGACGCGGTGATCTACCAGGTCTACCCACGCAGCTTCGCCGACGGAAACGGCGACGGCATGGGCGACCTGGAGGGCATCCGCAGCCGGCTGCCGTACCTGAAGGACCTCGGCGTCGACGCCGTCTGGCTCAGCCCCTTCTACGCCTCCCCGCAGGCCGACGCCGGCTACGACGTCGCCGACTACCGGGCCATCGACCCGATGTTCGGCAACCTGCTCGACGCCGACGCGCTCATCCGCGAGGCCCACGAGCTGGGTCTGCGGATCATCGTCGACCTGGTGCCCAACCACTCCTCCGACCAGCACGAGTGGTTCCAGCGCGCGCTGCGCGAGGGCCCCGGCTCCCCGCTGCGCGAGCGCTACCACTTCCGCCCCGGCAAGGGCGAGAACGGCGAACTGCCGCCCAACGACTGGGAGTCCATCTTCGGCGGGCCCGCCTGGACGCGCACCGAGGACGGCGAGTGGTACCTCCACCTCTTCGCGCCCGAGCAGCCCGACTTCAACTGGGAACACCCCGCCGTACGCGACGAGTTCCGCTCGATCCTGCGCTTCTGGCTCGACATGGGCGTCGACGGCTTCCGGGTCGACGTCGCCCACGGGCTGGTCAAGGCCGAGGGGCTCCCGGACATCGGCGCCCACGACCAGCTCAAGCTGCTCGGCAACGACGTCATGCCCTTCTTCGACCAGGACGGCGTCCACGAGATCTACCGCTCCTGGCGCCAGGTCCTCTCCGAGTACGACGGCGAGCGCGTCCTCGTGGCCGAGGCGTGGACCCCGACCGTCGAGCGCACCGCGCACTACGTCCGCCCCGACGAGATGCACCAGGCCTTCAACTTCCAGTACCTGGGCACCCACTGGGACGCGGCGGAGCTGCGCCGGGTGATCGACGCCTCCCTCGAGGCGATGCGCCCGGTCGGCGCGCCCACCACCTGGGTGCTCTCCAACCACGACGTCACCCGGCACGCCACCCGCTTCGCCAACCCGCCCGGCCTCGGCACCCAGCTGCGCGAGCCCGGCGACCGCGCGCTCGGCCTGCGCCGCGCCCGGGCGGCGACGCTCCTGATGCTGGCGCTGCCCGGCTCGGCGTACGTCTACCAGGGCGAGGAACTCGGCCTGCCGGACGTCACCGACCTGCCCGACGAGGTCCGCCAAGACCCGTCGTTCTTCCGGGCCAGCGGCCAGGACGGCTTCCGCGACGGCTGCCGGGTGCCCATCCCGTGGACCGTCGAGGGCTCCTCGTACGGCTTCGGCGACGGCGGCAGCTGGCTGCCGCAGCCCGCCACCTGGGGCGGGTTCAGCGTCGAGGCGCAGGCTGGGGACCCCGGCTCCACCCTGGAGCTGTACCGCAGCGCGCTCGCGGTCCGCCGTGAGCGCCCCGAACTCGGTGCGGGCGAAGGCGTCGAGTGGCTGGAGGCACCCGAGGGTGTGCTCTCCTTCCGCCGCGACGGCTTCGTCTGCACCGCCAACACCACCGGCCGGGCCATCTCCGTCCCGCTGCCCGGCCGGTTCCTCCTCTCCAACGAGCCTGTCTCCCACGGGGAGGGCGTCGCGGAGCTGCCCGCCGACACCACCGTCTGGTGGGCGGTGTGACCGTCCCCCTGCCGCGGGGGGGGGGGGGCCGCGCCCCCCCGCGCGCGGGCCAGGCGGGCCCGGCGGGGGGGCGCGAGGCCCCGGGCGGCCAGAGAGGGAGAGGGGCGGGGTGG
>NZ_JBEZNQ010000053.1:0-56921 GCF_040653315.1 Streptomyces sp. NPDC047981
GCCCGTGCGGGGGGCCGGCGGTCTTTTTCCCGCGGGCCCCCCCCCCCCGTCTTGGGGCCCCGCCTGCCCCCATACCGGGCCCACCCCCGGGCCCCCCCCCCGGGGGGGGGGGGGCCCCCCCTTCTGTCGCTTCAGGCCCGCTTCCAGGCCCTTGGCGCCTTACTTGCCCTTGGCGGCTTCCTTGAGCTTCGAGCCCGCGGAGACCTTCACGCTGTAACCGGCCGGGATGTTGATCGGGTCGCCGGTCTGCGGGTTACGAGCGGTGCGAGCGGCACGGTGGGTGCGCTCGAAGGTCAGGAAGCCGGGGATGGTGACCTTCTCGTCGCCCTTGGCGACGACCTCGCCGACGGTCTCGGCGAGAGCGGCCAGCACGGCGTCGGCGTCCTTGCGGGTCACCTCGGCGCGGTCGGCCAGGGCGGCCACCAGCTCACTGCGGTTCATGTTGTTACTCCCGTGTTCTTCTTGCCTGTGAGGCGTGCCACGCGGCGGAGCCGCATAGTGGGCACAGCGATGCCGATGCTGCCAGGGCCCTCGGACAGTCCCCGGACCCGGGTCTGCTGACAGACCCTCGCGCCCGAATAGGCATCCTGCCCCCACCAGCGGCGGGAACGCCAATCCAGCACTCTCTGGGGTCACACGAAAAGCGCCACGGCCTCCGGCGTGGTGACGTTCCGTCGACTCCGCCGAAACTCTTTGGAGCCGAACATCCACCCTAGAGGCGGGTTTACGGCCCCGCGACGCGCGACGCGCCGGGCGGGGGGGCCGACGTCCGCCCGACGTCGGGCGGACGTCGGACGGACCTCGCGCCGACGCCGGAGCCGCCGTCGGGCCGACGCGGGGCCTCGTACAGCCCCACGCGACCCTCCGACGGCCCGTCAGAGCCCGTCAGGGTCCTTCAGAGCCCGTCAGGGCGCGTTCAGAGCCCGTTCGTCCCGTTGTCGCCCGCGCTCGCGCCCGCCGCCTTCGCGGCGTTGCGGACGGCGCCCGCGACGGCGCCCGCGACCTTGTCGTTGAAGACCGACGGGATGATGTAGTTCGGGTTCAGCTCGCCCTCGGTGACGACGTCGGCGAGGGCCGCGGCGGCCGCCAGCATCATCTCCGTGTTGACCGTGCGGGACTGGGCGTCGAGCAGACCGCGGAAGACACCCGGGAAGACCAGCACGTTGTTGATCTGGTTGGGGAAGTCCGAGCGGCCGGTGGCCACGACGGCGGCCGTCTGGCGGGCGACCGCCGGGTCCACCTCGGGGTCAGGATTCGCGAGCGCGAACACGATCGCGTCGTCGGCCATGGCGGCGACGTCGTCCGCGCCGAGCAGGTTCGGGGCCGAGACGCCGATGAAGACGTCCGCGCCGACGACGGCCTGCTTGAGGGTGCCGGTGACGCCCTCGGGGTTGGTGTTGTCGGCGATCCAGCGCAGCGGGGTACCCGGCGCGGCCTCGACGAGGTCCTCGCGCCCGGCGTGCACGACGCCGTGGATGTCGGCGACGACGGCGTGCTTGACGCCCGCCGCGATGAGCAGCTTCAGGATGGCCGTACCGGCCGCGCCCGCACCGGACATGACGACCCGTACGTCACCGATCCCCTTGCCCACCACGCGCAGGGCGTTGGTGAGGGCGGCGAGGACGACGATCGCGGTGCCGTGCTGGTCGTCGTGGAAGACCGGGATGTCGAGGGCCTCGCGCAGCCGCGCCTCGATCTCGAAGCAGCGGGGCGCGGAGATGTCCTCCAGGTTGATGCCCGCGAAGCCGGGGGCGATCGCCTTGACGATCTCGACGATGGCGTCGGTGTCCTGGGTGTCCAGGCAGATCGGCCAGGCGTCGATGCCGGCGAAGCGCTTGAAGAGGGCCGCCTTGCCCTCCATGACGGGCAGGGCGGCCTTGGGGCCGATGTTGCCGAGGCCGAGGACCGCGGAGCCGTCCGTCACGACTGCGACGGAGTTGCGCTTGATGGTGAGGCGGCGGGCGTCCTCGGGGTTCTCGGCGATCGCCATGCACACGCGGGCCACGCCCGGGGTGTAGATCATGGAGAGGTCGTCACGGTTGCGGATGGGGTGCTTGGACGCCATCTCGATCTTGCCGCCGAGGTGCATCAGGAACGTACGGTCCGAGACCTTGCCGAGGACGACGCCCTCGATGGTGCGCAGCTGCGCGACGATCTCGTCGGCGTGCGCGGTGGAGGTCGCGGCGATGGTGACGTCGATCCGGAGCTTCTCGTGGCCGGAGGCGGTCACGTCGAGGCCGGTGACGGAACCGCCGTGGGACTCCACCGCCGTGGTGAGCTGGGAGACCGCGGTCCCGCTGGCGGGAACCTCCAGCCGGACCGTCATCGAGTACGAGACGCTGGGCGCCGTTGCCATGGCCGAGTTCCTCTGCTTTCCCTGAGCTTCGTTGCTACGCCGCCCCGGCTGGTTGCCCGGCGGCGCCCTCCGATCGTCGCACCTACCAGCCGGTAGCAGGTAATGCGGTCATTTTGTTTTCGGAAAGTAGTTTCCACCATACGAGAAGCTTCGGGGAAACAGAAGAGGTCCGCGATCACCCGTGGGTGACGCGGACCTCTTCTGTATGTACGTACAAGACGGCACCGACCCGCCATGCTCGCCTCGCGGCAAGTGGTCCCTCTAAGGGACGAAGGTTGGGCCCGGGGGCTTGGATCGAGCCGGTGCCATAGACAGGCTAACAAACCACTCTGGTAAGTGATTCCTGCGACGCAGGTTGACCTGAAATGAGCCCTGAACAGCCCCGATCAGCCCACATCGGGGCTGGTCGGGGCCGGTCGGGGCTGTTCAGGGCCGGTCGGCCCCGGTCAGTCCCTCAGCAGGTCGGGGACCCCCGCCTCGTCCGGTACGTCACGGGCGCCGGAGACCACCGTCAGCTGCTGGGTGGCGCGGGTCAGCGCCACGTACAGGACCCGCAGCCCGGCCGGGGACTCGTCCGCGATCTCCGCGGGCGAGACCACCACCGTGGCGTCGTACTCCAGGCCCTTGGCCTCCAGCGAGCCCAGCGCCACCACCCGGTCGCCGAGCTCGGCCAGCCAGCCGGCGGCCTGCTCGCGGCGGTTCATGGCGACCACGACGCCGACCGTGCCGTCCACCCGTTCGAGCAGCCGGCGCGCCTCCGCCCGTACGGTTTCGGCCAGATCGCCCTTGCCGGGCAGCGCCACGAAGCGGGGCTCCACCCCCGTCGAGCGGACCGCGCGCGGCGACTCCTTGCCGGGCATGGCGAGGGCGAGCACCTTGGCGGCCAGCTCGGCGATCTCGGCCGGGTTGCGGTAGTTCACGGTCAGCTCGAAGCGGCGGCGCGGGCGGCTGCCGAGGGCCTCGTCACGGGCCTCGGCAGCCTCGTCCGGGTTGGACCAGGAGGACTGCGCCGGGTCGCCGACGACCGTCCAGGTCGCGGTGCGGCCGCGCCGGCCGACCATCCGCCACTGCATGGGCGTCAGGTCCTGGGCCTCGTCGACGATGACGTGCGCGTACTCGGTGCGCTCCGCCGCGAGCCGTTCGGCCCGCTCGCGCTGCGTCTCCTCCCGTACGGGCATCAGCTCCTCCAGGCCCGTCAGCTGGTCCAGCGGGTCGTACTCCCGCTTCTTGCGCGGCCTGGCGGGCGTGCCGAGGAGGGTGTGCAGCTCGTCCAGGAGCGCCACGTCGTGGACGGAGTAGCCCTCGCGGCGCAGCGAGCGGGCGACCCGGCGGACCTCGCCCGGGTTGAGGACGCGCCGGGCCCAGCGGCCGAGGCGCTTCTCGTCGGCCATCGCGTCGAGGACCTGGCGCGGGGTCAGCTCGGGCCACCAGGCGTCGAGGAAGGACAGGAAGGCGTCCTCGGTGGAGACGTCCTCGTCGAAGGAGGAGCGCAGCTCGGCGGCGAGCTCGGGGTCGCTGTGCCGTCCGGCCGCGCCGGACTTGGCGTACAGGGCGTCGAGCAGCAGCTTGCGGGCGCGCGGGCGCAGCAGGTTGACGGGCGCGGAGCCGCCGAGGACGTTGTGCCGGATGCGCTGGAGCTCGTCGCCCTCCAGCTCCAGGCGGCGCCCGAAGGCGACGACCCGGAGGCGGGTGGGAGTGCCGGCGGGGGCGGCGGCGGCCGCGTCGTCCTCGTCCAGGGCGAGCTGGGCCTGTCGCGCGGGCGCCGGGCTCTCCAGGGCGCCGCGCGCGGCCTTGCGGAGCACCGCGAGCATCCGGGAGGAGCCCTTGACCCGGGCGACGGCCGGTTCGTCGTAGGTGGTGGCCTCCGCGCCGACGGCGTCCTGGGCGAGCGAGCCGAGCGCGCGGATGGCGACCTGGCCCTCCTCGCCGAGCGAGGGCAGCACGCCCTCGGTGTACGAGACGAGCAGCGGCGTCGGGGAGACGATCAGGATGCCGCCCGCGTAGCGGCGCCGGTCCTGGTAGAGCAGGTAGGCCGCGCGGTGCAGGGCGACCGCCGTCTTGCCGGTGCCCGGGCCGCCCTCGACGTACGTGACGGAGGCGGCGGGCGCCCGGATGACCAGGTCCTGCTCGGCCTGGATGGAGGAGACGATGTCGCGCATGGTGTGGCTGCGGGCCTGGCCGAGCGCGGCCATCAGGGCGCCGTCGCCGATCACCGGCAGCGTGCGCCCGTCGAGGGTCGCGGTCAGCTCCGGGCGCATCAGGTCGTCCTCGACACCGAGGACCTTGCGGCCCTTGGAGCGGATGACGCGGCGCCGCACCACACGGCCGGGGTCGACCGGCGTGGAGCGGTAGAAGGGCGCGGCGGCGGGCGCCCGCCAGTCGATGACGAGCGGGGAGTAGTCGGAGTCGAGGACGCCGATCCGGCCGATGTGGAGGGTCTCGCCGATGTCGGCCGTGTTGTCGGGCCGTACGGCGTCCTCGGCGGGCTCGACGGAGGTGTACGCGCCGTCGGGGCCCTTCTTGCCGTCCTTGCCGTACAGCAGGTCGATCCGGCCGAAGAGGAAGTCCTCGAACTCGTTGTTGAGCCGGTTCAGGTGCACCCCGGCCCGGAACACCTGGGCGTCCCGCTCGGCGAGCGCGCCGGGCGTGCCGACCTGGCCGCGTTTGGCGGCGTCGTTCATCAGGAACTCCGCCTCGTGGATCTTCTCCTCGAGGCGGCGGTAGACCTTGTCCAGATGTTCCTGCTCGACACCGATCTCACGGTCCCGGACCGAGTCGGTGGCGTCCATGGCGGCGTCCACGGCCTCCACGGCTTCCTGCGCGGCCACTGAGGCCCCCTTCTGACGTGCACTGGGCAGCCGTCGAGCGTACGCCACAGGGGGCCGAAATGTCAGGCCTCGACCTCCACGAGGCGTTCGCCGTCGAAGGTCCGGACTTCGAAGTGGTCGATGTCGGCGCGGTCCATGGCCGCGCCGCCGTGGACGTAGAGCGGGTTCTTGGCGGACTCCTGGGTGGCGCCGGGGATGCCGTACCCCCACTTGGGCACGGCCCAGGAGGTCACGACCTCCTCCTCGCCGGTCTTGGAGACGGCGACGAGCCGGCACTTCAGCGGGCCCTTGACGTTCTTGAGCTCCAGGACGGTGTGGGTGCCCCAGCCCTTCTTCTCCAGGCCGACGGTGGCGCTGACCTTGGTCGTCGGGTCGGTGGCCTCGATCTTCTCGTCCATGTGGTGGAAGAAGGCGTCCTCGGCGGGGCTGGTCGGGTGCGGGTGCGGTGCGACGGCCTGGTTGCTCCTGTCTCCTCCGGAGGTGGCGACGACGGCGACGGCGGGACCGCCGACGACCAGGATCGCGGCGGCGGCGACGAGGTACAGGGAGCGGCGGCGCCGGGCGGCGCGCTTGGCACCGACCTCGTCGATGAGCCGGTCGAGGAGCTCGGGCGCGGGGGCGACGGCGATCGGCTCGGCGGGTGTGCGCCGCGGCCGGGGCAGCGGCGGGGACATCGGCGGGCCGGGAACGGCGGCGGGCGCCGGCGGCCGGGGCGCGAAGGCGTCGAAGACCTCGTCGCCGTAGGGATCGGGGAGCGGCGGGCGGGGCGGGCCCTGGGCCTCGGCGTCCGCCAGCATGGCGAGCATCGGCTCCATCCCGGCGAACTCCTCGACGTGCGCGGCGCACACGTCGCAGTCCACCAGGTGCGCCTCGAAGGCGGCGGCGTCGACGTCGTCCAGGATGCCGAGGACGTACGCGCCGGCCGCGTCGTGCGGCGGTGTCATGTCGTTGCTCATGCCGATACCCCCCTCTCCTCCAGCGCGAGCTTCATCGAGCGCAGTGCGTAGAACACCCGGGAACGCACGGTCCCTGCGGGTATGCCGAGGGTCTCGGCCGCCTCATTGACCGTACGCCCCTTGAAGTAGGTCTCGACCAGGACCTCCCGGTGGGCGGGGGTCAGGTCGTCGAGCGCGTCAGAGAGCGTCATCAGCCACAGAGCCTTGTCGATCTCGTCCTCCGCGGGCAGGACCTCGAGCGGTGACGGATCGACCTCCTGCGGCCGGGCCTGCCGGCTTCGGTGGCCGTCGATGACGATGCGCCGGGCAACCGTCACCAGCCAAGGTCGGACGGAGCCGGTCGCCCGGTTGAGCGCGCCGGCGTTCTTCCAGGCACGGATGAGCGTCTCCTGCACGACGTCCTCGGCACGCTGGCGGTCGCCGGCGACGAGACGGAGTACGTAGGCGAGCAGGGGACCGGCATGTTCGCGATAGAGCGCACGCATCAACTCCTCGTCGGGGACATCGGGGCGGACCCGCGACGTCTCGCTGCGATGCCGGGCCCGATGCGGACGTTCATCGGCCACGGCCGCATCCTTGCGCACCTGAACCTCCCCGGTCGAGTCCTTGTTGTCGTGCAGGGGTACGGAGCGGAGTGCGGGTTCGACTCAACGGCGCGCGAAGTTTTTTCGCGATCCCTCAGACGACCGTGTCGGCTCTTCGCGCTGCCCGGTGCCGGGCAACGCGCTCGCGGTTGCCGCAGGTTTCGCTGGAGCACCAGCGGCGGCGGCGCCCGCGCGAGGTGTCGAGGTAGCAGCGGCGGCAGTCGTCGCGCTCGCAACGGCGCAACTGGGCGCGGGCGGTGGGGTCGGTGAGCAGGTCCACGGCGTCCCGCGCGACGGCGGCGAGCAGGGCGCGGCAGTCGGGTTCGGCGTCCAAGGCCCGTACGAGCCCGCCGGTTTCGGTGCGCACGGCGCGGGGCGCGGGCGGTGCGGAGGCGGCGGCGAGGGCGTTGAGGCGCGCCAGGGCGCGGTCGGCGCGGCGGCCGTCGAGCTGGGCGTGGGCCAGTTCGGCTACGCAGTCGCGCAGTTCGCGGAAGCGGACGACCCAGAGGGCGTCGAGCGCGCGGAGCGGGGTGGCGGCGGGGACGAGTCCGGCGGCGCGCAGGAAGTTGTCGAGCGCCCGGGGTTCGCCGAGCGGTTGGGCGGCCAGGTCCAGGCTGATCCGGCCGGAGTCGAACCGTACGGTCATGCCCCTGTCACCACCTCGCGCTCGGAAGCAGTCGTCCGGAACAGAGTGCTCCCGTCGGCGGGGTTCGGCTAGGGCCGCGGGCGGCCGCGGTGGACGGCCGCGTATGGAAACTGGACGCGCGCCCATGGCTCCCCGCGCCCCGGGCGACTTGACTGACGGTCATGACGAACAACAGGGGTGGAAGGGCCGCGGGGCCGGTTCTGGCGGCGGCGACGGTGGCGACGGGACTGCTCGCGGGGGTGTGGTTCGCGTACGTGTGCTCGGTGATGCCGGCCCTGGGCCGCGCGGACGACGCGGTCTTCGTCGACGTGATGCGGGACATCAACGACGTGATCCAGAACCCGGTCTTCTTCACGGTCTTCTTCGCGGCGCCCGCCCTGACGGCGGTGGCGGCCCGGCAGTTGCGCGGCACGGCCGCGAAGGGCTGGGCGCTGGCGGCGCTGTTGCTCTCCGTGGCCGTGTTCGTCGTGACGTCCACGGTGAACGTTCCGCTCAACGACGCCCTCGCGGCGGCCACCGACCCGGTCCGGGCACGCGCGGATTTCGAGTCCCCGTGGGTGGCGTGGAACCTCGTCCGCGCGGTCCTGTCGACCGCGGGCCTCGTCTGCCTGGTGCGGGCGCTGTCGGTCCGGGGACGGTGAGACCGGGCGCCGCGCTACCCGTCGTACTTCGTGTCCGCGACCGGGTCAAGGGCGAGCCGGTAGCCGCGCTTGACGACCGTCTGGATGAGCTTGGGGGTGCCGAGGGCCGTCCGGAGCCGGGCCATCGCCGTCTCCACCGCGTGCTCGTCCCGGCCCGCGCCGGGCAGCGCGCGGAGCAGGTCGGCGCGGGAGACCACCCAGCCGGGCCGCCGGGCGAGGGCCGCGAGCAGGGCCATCCCGGCGGGCGGGACCGGGCGCAGCAGGCCGTCGACGAGGACCGCGTGGCCCCGGATCTCGATCCGGTGGCCGGCCACCGGCAGGCTGCGCGCCCGGGCGGGCAGCTCCTGGCAGAGCAGCTGCACCAGCGGACCGAGCCGGAAGCGCTCGGGCTGGAGGGTGTCGATGCCGTGCGCCTGGAGCGGCAGCGCGGTCACCGGACCCACGCACACCGCGAGCACCTCGTGCCGCAGGGCCGCCAGGAGTTCGGGCAGCGCGCCCCGGTGTTCCGCGCGGGACAGCAGCGAGGCGGCAGCCGGGGCGCTGGTGAAGGTCACCGCGTCCAGCGCGCCCGCCAGGACCCCGTCCAGGAGCCGGTCGAGCGGGCCGATGTCCTCGGGCGGCATCCACCGGTAGACCGGTACGCCGACGACCTCGGCGCCGCCCGCCGTGAGCGCCTCCACGAACCCCGGCAGCGGTTCCCCGTGCAGCTGGAGCGCGATCCGCCGCCCCGCCACGCCCTCGGCCAGCAGCCGGTCGAGGACCTCGGCCATGGACTCCGAGGACGGCGACCACGACTCGGTGAGACCGGCGGCCCGGACCGCGCCCTTGACCTTGGGGCCGCGGGCGAGCAGCTCCACGCCCCGCAGGCGGTCGAGGAGTTCCTCGCCGTGGCCCCAGCCGTCGGCCGCCTCGACCCAGCCCCGGAAGCCGATCGCCGTCGTGGCGACGACGACGTCCGGGGCGTGGTCGATGATGTCCTTCGTGGCGGCGAGCAGATCCGTGTCGTCCGCGAGCGGCACGATCCGCAGCGCCGGGCCGTGCGTCACCACGGCGCCCCGGCGGCGCAGCAGCGCTCCCAGCTCGTCCGCGCGCCGTGCCGCGGTGACGCCCACGGTGAACCCCGCGAGGGGCCCCTGCTCTTGCTCGTCCATGGGAGCCGAGCCTGACGGGAAAGCGTGACGGATGCGGTTCACCTGGATTTCCTGCCCGTTACGGACCACTGGGGGATCACACCTCGGCGTAACCGAGCTGCCGTGCCTTCTCGCTGGCACCGTCCGCGCTCTCGGCGCCCTCCGCCGTGTCCGGCACGGACGCCGGCCGGCGAAGGTATACCGCCCAGGTCACGACCATGCAGGCCGCGTAGAAGAGCAGGAAGGCGACGAAGGCGGCGGTGCCGGTGCCCGCGGCCAGGAAGGACTGCCGGAAGGCGAGGTTGATGCCGAGCCCGCCGAGCGCGCCCACGGCCCCGATCAGGCCCATGGAGGCCCCGGAGAGCCTGCGGCCGTAGGCCTCCGCCGCCTCGCCCGAGAGGCCCTTGCGGTGCCCCTGCGCGAGGAAGATCGCGGGGATCATCTTGTACGTGGAGCCGTTGCCGAGCCCGCTGAGGACGAAGAGCCCGATGAAGCCGACGAGGAAGACGGCGAGCGACTCGGCGACCGACGCGTAGACCACGACCCCGGTCGACGCGGCCATCGCGGCGAAGGTCCACAGCGTGATGCGGGCGCCGCCGTACCGGTCGGCGAGGGAGCCGCCGACGGGCCGGATCAGCGAGCCGAGGAGCGGCCCGATGAAGGTGAGCGAGGCGGCCTGGAGCGGGGTGCGCCCGAACTGGGTCTGCAGGACGAGCCCGAAGGCGAAGCTGTAGCCGATGAAGGAGCCGAAAGTGCCGATGTAGAGGAAGGCCATGATCCACGTGTGGCCGGCCCGCACGGCCTCCTTCGCTGCGCCGGTGTCGTTCTTCACGGGGGCGAGGTTGTCCATGAAGAGCGCCGCGCACAGGGCGGCGACGACGATGAGCGGGATGTAGACACCGAGGACGATCCGCGGGTGCATCGCCCCGGCGGTGCCGATGACGAGGAGCCCGACGAGCTGGACGACGGGGACGCCGATGTTCCCGCCGCCCGCGTTGAGCCCGAGCGCCCAGCCCTTCTTCCGGAGCGGGAAGAAGGCGTTGATGTTGGTCATGGAGGAGGCGAAGTTGCCGCCGCCGACCCCGGTGAGCGCGGCGACCAGCAGGAAGGTGCCGTACGAGGTGCCCGGTTCCATCACCGCGTAGGCGACGCCGGTCGGCAGCAGGAGCAGCAGCGCGCTGACGATCGTCCAGTTGCGGCCGCCGAACCGGGCGACGGCGAAGGTGTACGGGACGCGGATCAGCGCCCCGACGAAGGTCGCGGTCGCGATCAGGAAGAACTTGCCCGCCGGGTCGATCCCGTACTGCGGTCCCATGAAGAGGACCATCACGGACCACAGGCTCCAGATCGAGAATCCGATGTGCTCGGAGAGCACGGAGAAGAGGAGATTGCGTCGGGCGATCTTCTCGCCCTGCTCGCGCCAGAAGGTCTCGTCCTCCGGCTCCCAGCGTTCGATCCACCGGCCGCCCATCACGTACCTCCACGGTGTCGGGTCCCGAGCGTCCAGATGCTCTGGACCTCTGTGCGCTGACGCTAGGGAACCCGCGTTTCGGCGCCGGTGGCGTGAAGTGACGGGTACGGAACCTAGCTCTCACCGAACCCGCACACCTGCTGTGAGCAGCCGGGCATGACAAAGGCCCGGCGGTCGTCGTGACGACTGCCGGGCCCGTGCCCACATGGGATGAGTGGAGATGGCGGGAATCGAACCCGCGTCCAACGGTGCGGAACCAGGGCTTCTCCGTGTGCAGTCCGCTGCGATTTTCTCGGCCCCGGAGATCACGCGGACAAGTCTCCGACGGGCTCAGTCACTGTTTGATTTCCTCCCAGGCCCCGTGACCGGGTCTAGGAGTTTAGATCCCTTGATGATGCCAGGATCCGGGTCGGGATCACCCCCGGGCTGACACTTCGCAAGTCGCTACTTAGGCAGCGAGGGCGAAGGAATCGCGCTTGGTGTTGGCGATTATTGGTTGCGACATATGGTTAACGAGATCATTGCCGCTTCCTCGACACGCTTCCCCTGCTTCGACATCCGCTGTCGAAACCGATCATCCCCATGTTGATTTTTCAAGGCGCGCACCCGCTGTGAGGTGCGTGACCCATCGTACGTGACGAGCGCGTACGGTTGCCAGCGACTTAACGGCGCCCGGCGGGGCGGTCTCAGACCGCGGCCGCCCGCTGGCGCCGCTTGGCCGCCGCGATCGCCCGGCTCGTCTCGCGGGTGTCCTGCTTCTCCCGCAGCGTCTGCCGCTTGTCGTACTCCTTCTTGCCCTTGGCGAGCGCGATCTCGACCTTGACGCGGCCACCCAGGAAGTACAGGGCGAGGGGCACGATCGTGTGACCCGTCTCCTGCGACTTCGACTCCAGCTTGTCGATCTCGGCGCGGTGCAGCAGCAGCTTGCGCTTCCGCTTCGCCGAGTGGTTGGTCCAGCTGCCCTGGGAGTACTCAGGGACGTGGATGTTGTGCAGCCACGCCTCGCCCCGGTCGATCTGGACGAAGCCGTCGACCAGCGACGCGCGGCCCATCCGGAGCGACTTCACCTCGGTGCCCATGAGCACCACACCGCACTCGTAGGTGTCGATGATGTGGTAGTCGTGGCGCGCCTTCTTGTTCTGCGCGATGAGCTTGCGCTCAGGACCCTTGTCCTGGTCCTTCTTCTTGGCAGGCTTGCCCTGCACGTTCACGAGTCCCTTTGCCATAGTGCGGCCATTTTCGCACTACGAGCCCCCTCCGAGGCCACTCAATACTGTTCTCGCCCGCTCCTCGGCCCGCTCGCCGGCGCTGTCGCCGACCACCAGGTCGGGGGTGATGCCGAGGCCGTCGACGCCGTGGCCCGCGGGGGTGCGGTAGTGGCCGACGGTCAGCTCGGCGACGGAGCCGTCGGGCAGCGTGCTCGGCATCTGCACCGCGCCCTTGCCGAAGGTGCGCGAGCCGACGGTGACGGCCCGGCCGCGGTCCTGCAGGGCGCCCGTGAGCAGCTCGGCCGCGCTCATGGTGCCGCCGTCGACCAGCGTCACCACGGGCCGGGCTGTGTCGCCGCCGCTCTGCGCGTACAGCGCGCGCTGCTCGCCGTCGACGTCGTACGTGGCGACCAGACCGCCGTCGAGGAAGGCGGAGGCTGCCGTGGTGGCCTCGGCGACCAGACCGCCGGCGTTGCCCCGCAGGTCCAGGAGGACACCGGCGCCGGCCGGGGCGCTGCGTACGGCCTCCCGCACCCGCTCGCCGACGCCCTTGGTGAAGGCGGTCACCTTGATCAGTACCACCCCGTCGTCGAGGCGTCGGACGGTGACGTCGTCGCTGGCGAGCCGGGCCCTGGTCAGGGTCTCGGTCCAGGCGGACCGGCCGCGCTCGACGCCGAGGGCGACGGTGGAGCCGGCCCGGTCGGCGCCGCCGCCGCGCAGCAGGGCGACGGCCTCGGAGACGGAGAGCCCGGCCAGCGAGCGCCCGTCGACGGTGACGAGCCGGTCGCCGGCGCGCAGCCCGGCCTTGGCGGCGGGTCCGCCGGCCTGGACGCGGGAGATCTCGATGTGGTCCGCCCCGGCCTTGCGCGCGGAGAGCCCGACGCCGGTGTACGAGCCGTCGAGGGCCTGCGCGAACTCCTCGAACTCGGCCTTGCCGTACACCGCGCCCCAGCGGTCCCCGCTGCGGCTGACGAAGTCCTCGGCGGCCTGCTTGCCGGACTTCCCGTCGGCCATGGCCTCGGCGGCGGCGCGGGAGAGGTCGGCGGGGTCGACGGTGTCCCGGTCCCGGGCGGGCGCGGCCTGCGGGGCGCGCTTCAGGGCGGTGGGCTCCTGCCGCGGCAGGACCCCGGTTGCCGCGGCCGTCGCGAGCACTCCGGCGAAGACCAGCGTCAGGGCGGCCCCGCGCAGTACGCGGGGCCGCGGACTGGGTTCGGGGCCGGTAGGCATGGCGCTCACTCTAGGACAAAGCAATGGCGCCGTACGGTGGTTGACCGTACGGCGCCACGAGTGACAGCGGGGTGCTTGTCACACCTTCAGGTACTTGCGCAGCGCCACGAAGGCCGCAAGGGCCGGCATCAGCAGGCCGATGGCGAGGACGAGCGGCAGCTTCGCGAGCACGGCGTCCCAGCCGATGAAGTTGACCAGCTGCATCTTGTCGGCGAGCGCGATGCCGTGGTCGATGAGGAAGTACCGGCCGACCAGGAGCATGACGCAGGCGACGGCGCCGCCGAGGAGACCGGCGAAGGCGGCCTCCATGATGAACGGCATCTGGATGTAGAAGCTGGAGGCGCCGACCAGCCGCATGATGCCGGTCTCGCGCCGCCGGCTGAAGGCGGAGACACGCACCGTGTTGACGATCAGCATCAGCGCGATGACCAGCATCAGCCCCATGACGCCGAGGGCGGCCACGTTCATGCCGTTCATCAGGTCGAAGAGGTTCTGCAGGATGCCGCGCTGGTCCTGGACGGACTCCACACCGTCCCGGCCGGCGAAGGCGGTGGCGACGACCTTGTACTTCTCCGGGTTGTCGAGCTTGACCCGGAACGACTCCTGCATCTGGTCGGGCGTGATGACCGAGGCGATGGCGGTGTCGCTGTACTGCTCCTTGTAGTGCTTGTAGGCCTCGTCGGTCGTCTCGTGGTGGACGGTCTCGACGATGTCCATCTTCTTCAGATCGGCCTGGATCTGCTCCTTCTGCTGCGCGGTCACCGCGCCCTTGGCGCACTTGGGGGAGGTGGCCGCGTCGTTCTTGTTGCAGAGGAAGATGGAGACGTTGACCTTGTCGTACCAGTAGTCCTTCATCGTGCTGACCTGCTCGCGCATGAGCAGCGCACCGCCGAACAGGGCGAGCGAGAGGGCCACGGAGACGATGACGGCGAAGGTCATCGTGAGATTGCGGCGAAGGCCGACGCCGATCTCGGAGAGCACGAACTGAGCGCGCATGGTGATCTGTCCCCTACCTGCTCAGTGCTGGTATCCGTAGACGCCGCGCGCCTGGTCGCGGACGAGGCGGCCCTTCTCGAGCTCGATGACGCGCTTGCGCATCTGGTCGACGATGTTCTGGTCGTGGGTCGCCATGACGACGGTGGTCCCTGTCCTGTTGATCCGGTCGAGCAGCTTCATGATGCCGACGGAGGTCTGCGGGTCGAGGTTGCCGGTGGGCTCGTCCGCGATGAGCAGCATGGGCCGGTTGACGAAGGCCCGGGCGATGGCGACGCGCTGCTGCTCACCACCGGAGAGCTCGCCGGGCATCCGGTCCTCCTTGCCGCCGAGGCCGACGAGGTCGAGGACCTGGGGCACAGCCTTGCGGATCTCGCCACGCGGCTTGCCGATCACCTCCTGCGCGAAGGCGACGTTCTCGGCGACGGTCTTGTTGGGCAGCAGCCGGAAGTCCTGGAAGACGGTCCCGAGCTGGCGCCGCATCTGCGGCACCTTCCAGTTGGAGAGCCGGGCGAGGTCCTTGCCGAGGACGTGCACCTGGCCGTGGCTGCAGCGCTCCTCGCGCAGGATCAGCCGGAGGAAAGTCGACTTTCCGGAGCCGGAGGAACCGACGAGGAAGACGAACTCCCCCTTCTCGATCTCCAGGGATACATCCCGGAGCGCGGGGCGGTTCTGCTTCGGATAGGACTTGGAGACATTGTCGAATCGGATCACGGATGCACCACGGTCGGCCGGGAGTAGGTGTGCGCGACCTTACGCGACCCGGGATGACCCGCGCAGTCGCGGTCCCGGCTTGCGCGGTTTATCCTTTTCGCCCTGCGGGGCGGAAGCGTTGCGTTCCGGGTGTAATCCGACGGGGCGCGCCGAAACGCGTCGGAGCTGGCACAGTGGTAGGGGGAACGCTCGGGTGCCACCGGGCGTTGTCACTGGTGTGAACCCCGTGTGGACCGCTGTGCGGAAGCGGGAGGAGGAGAGCGCATGACGTATGACCGACTGGTGTGCGCCAACTGCGCGGCCCCCGTCGCGGAGGGTCGCTGCCCCGTCTGCCGCGCGAACCGGGAGCGCCTTGACCCGTCGACGGGCCTGACCCCGGCGATGGTGCTGGCCCTGGTGATCGCCCTGCTGGCGACGATGGCCCTGCTGGCGGCGCTGCAGGCCGCGTAGGGCCCGCGCGGAGCCCACAGACGGCTCGCACGCGAGCCGGAGACCGAGAACGCGAAGAGAGGGCCGGGGGTACGCCCCCGGCCCTCTCGTACGCGTGTACGCGCGTCGGCGCTACCGCTCGCCTCAGACGGCGGCGCGGCCACCGCCGACCAGACGCGGCAGCATCCGGAAGCCGATGCCACCGGCGATCATGGTCGCCGCACCGATGATCAGGAACGAGGTCTCGGCGGCGCCGGTCTCGGCCAGCTCCTCCTTGGCCTTGCCCTGCTCGACGGGCTGCGAGCCGGCGTTGTCGGTGTCGGGGTTGTTGCTCACGCACTCGGCGCCGTCGAGGTCGACGGTGCAGGTGCCGGTGCCACCGTCGGTGGAGGAGCCACCGTCGCTGCCACCGTTGGTGGCGGAGCCACCGTTGTTGCCGCCGTTGTCACCCTGGCCGCCGTTGTTGCCCTGACCGCCGTTGTTGCCCTGGCCGCCGTTGTTGCCGCCCTGGCTGGTGTTCCCGGAGGACGTACCGGTCGAGGTACCGGTCGAGGTACCGGTCGACGTGCCCGTCGAGGTGCCCGTGGACGTACCGGTCGAGGTACCCGTGGACGTGCCCGTCGAGGTGCCGGTCGAGGTGCCCGTGGACGTACCGGTCGAGGTACCCGTCGAGGTGCCCGTGGACGTGCCGGTCGAGGTACCGGTGGACGTGCCGGTCGAAGTACCCGTCGAGGTACCGGTCGACGTACCCGTCGAAGTACCCGTGGAGGTACCGGTCGAAGTACCCGTGGACGTACCGGTCGAAGTACCCGTGGACGTGCCGGTCGACGTGCCCGTGGACGTACCGGTCGAGGTGCCCGTGGACGTGCCCGTCGAGGTACCGGTCGACGTACCCGTCGACGTACCCGTGGACGTGCCGGTCGACGTACCCGTCGAAGTACCGGTCGAGGTACCGGTGGACGTACCGCTCGACGTGCCGGCGTCCACGCCACCGTCGGCGCCGCCGTCCTCGCCTTCCTCGCCGCCCTGAACGCCGGCCTGGACCTCGATCGTGCCGTCGTTGACCTCGGCCCCGAAGGACACACCCACGGCGGAAGCGGCGCCCGCAGCGGTGAGCGACGCGCCGGCCGCGATCACCGCGCCGGCCGCTATACGCGCTACACGGATCCGCGTCTTCTTGGTCATCTGGCTGCTACCCCCAGTAGCTCATCTCGTCATTGGAGCAGCGCTCGGGGCTTCGGGCAGCGGGAGCGGCGTGTCACTCAACCGGCCCCCGTGCGCACACGCCCCAGAGATACGCATGCAGCCTGTCACCCTTCCGACTTTCCGCATACGCGTCAAGGACGTTGCGCGTGCGATGCCCGAAAGATCACCAGTTGCCCGCCATGCGGGGATGCAACTGTGACGTAAACGTAGAACTACCGGCCCTCCGGGGCGAGTTCCCAAGTCGACAAAGCGTCAGGAAGTGCGAGTTCCCCCTTGCGCCCGCGAATCGGGACCGGACCCGCGCGCGAAACGGCACCGGGCCCCGCGCGCGTACGCGGGGCCCGGTGCCGTGGTGAGCGGAGCGGGAGGTTACTTCTCCTGCTGCTTGCGCCAGCGGATGCCCGCCTCCAGGAAGCCGTCGATCTCGCCGTCGAGGACCGACTGCGGGTTGCCGACCTCGAACTCCGTGCGGAGGTCCTTGACCATCTGGTACGGGTGCAGGACGTACGAGCGCATCTGGTTGCCCCACGAGCTGCCGCCGTCGCCCTTCAGGGCGTCCATCTTGGCGCGCTCCTCCTGGCGCTGGCGCTCGAGGAGCTTGGCCTGGAGGACGTTCATGGCGCTCGCCTTGTTCTGGATCTGGGAGCGCTCGTTCTGGCAGGAGACCACGATGCCGGTCGGGATGTGCGTGATGCGCACCGCCGAGTCGGTCGTGTTGACGCCCTGGCCGCCGGGGCCCGACGCGCGGTAGACGTCCACGCGCAGGTCGGACTCGTCGATCTCGACGTGGTCCGAGGACTCGACGACCGGCAGGATCTCGACGCCCGCGAACGAGGTCTGGCGGCGGCCCTGGTTGTCGAACGGGGAGATGCGGACGAGACGGTGCGTGCCCTGCTCGACGGAGAGCGTGCCGTACGCGTACGGGGCCTTGACCACGAAGGTGGTCGACTTGATGCCGGCCTCTTCCGCGTACGAGGTCTCGTAGACCTCCGTGCCGTAGCCGTGCCGCTCGGCCCAGCGCAGGTACATGCGCTGGAGCTGCTCCGCGAAGTCGGCGGCGTCCACACCGCCCGCCTCGGCGCGGATGTTGACCAGCGCCTCGCGCTCGTCGTACTCGCCGGAGAGGAGCGTGCGGACTTCCATCTCGTCCAGCGACTTGCGCACCGCGGCGAGCTCCGTCTCCGCCTCGACGCGGGTGTCCGGGTCGTCCATCTCCTCGGCGAGCTCGAAGAGCACCCCGAGGTCGTCGATCCGGCCACGCAGGGCCTCGGTCTTGCGGACCTGGGCCTGGAGGTGCGAAAGCTTGCTGGTGATCTTCTGCGCCGCCTCCGGGTCGTCCCAGAGGGACGGGGCCGCGGCCTGCTCTTCGAGCACGGCGATGTCTGCCCTCATCTTTTCGAGGTCCAGTACGGCCTCGATCGACCCCATGGTCGAGGAGAGGGACTTCAGCTCTTCGGATACATCGACGACTGCCACGCGTCCAGCGTAACGGCTCCCCGCACATCCCCGGCCCCCGCGATCAGGGCCGGGTGGACGTCCTGGAGTCCTGCGGAGGCGTGTCGGACTCGTCCGCGGTCGCCAGGTAGCCGCCCACCCCGACCGCGCCGGCGACCAGGAGCGCCGCGACGGAGAGGGTGATCCGGCGCTTGCGGACCGTCTCCGCCTTGTGCCGGGCCGAGCCCGGGCGGCGGGCGCCCGCCGAGCGCGGGGCGCGGGCCGTGCCCAGGGGGCCGCCCGCGAGTTCGTCGGGGGCGGGGACGCGCATGGAGGTGTGGGTGTCCCGGTTGGAGTCCGGGGACGCGCCCGGGACCAGGGGCACCGCGGCCCGGCGCGGGGTGGCCGTTCCGGCGGCCGTGCCCGTGCCGCCCGGGCCCGCGCCCGTGGCGTACGGGTCGTCCTCGCGCGGCTCCTGGGCCTGCTGCTCCGCGTCGTCGGGCTCGTCCACGTCCAGCGGCGGCAGCCCCTTGAGCAGCGGCAGGCACTCGCGCAGCCGGCTGCCCAGCTCCGAGGCGCGCAGCCGGGACGCGGGGGCCTTCGCGAGGCACTGGACGATCAGCTGCCACAGCTCCTCGGGGATGCCGGGCAGCGGGACGACGGTCTCCGTGACGTGGCGGCGCAGCACGGCGCCCGGGTGGCCGCCGCCGAAGGGCGTGAAGCCGGCCAGCAGCTCGTACAGCACGGTCGCGAGGGCGTAGATGTCGACGGCGGCGCGCGGCGGCAGGCCCTCGACGATCTCCGGGGCGAGGTAGTCCGGCGTGCCGATGATCCGCGTGGCCTTGGTGCGGCCGGGCGTGTCGATGAGTTTGGCGACGCCGAAGTCGGTGAGGAGCGCCGGGTGGGCGCCGCCGGGGCCGAGCGGGCCCTCCATGTCGAGCAGGATGTTCTCGGGCTTGACGTCCCGGTGGACGACCCCGGCTCTGTGCGCGGCGGCGAGGCCGTCCGCGACGTCCGCGATGATCGCGACGGCCGCCTCGGGGGCGAGCCTGCGCTCGCGGTCGAGGCGGGTGCGCAGGTCGGTGCCGCGGACGAGGTCCATCACGAGCGCGAGGTCGTTTCCGTCGACGACGAGGTCGCGGACGGCGACGACCCGGGGGTGGTCGAGACCGAGCAGGGCGGTGCGTTCCTGGACGAAGCGGCCGACGAGCTCCTGGTCCGAGGCCAGGTCCTCGCGCAGCAGCTTGATGGCGACGGGGCCCTCCGGGCCCTCGCCGAGCCACACCGTGCCGGCGCTGCCACGGCCGAGGATCTGGTGGGCCGTGTAGCGGCTGCCGATATTGCGTGCCAAGACTGCTCCCTCAGCGGCTGGCGGACGCGTCAAAGTTACGCGTCCGCAGCCGCCGGTCGTCACTTCCGAAGCGAAATCACCCCTCGGAAGTCGATAAATCGGCAGACTTACTGCCCGTACCGCCGGTCTACTGCCCGGTACCGCCGGTGGTGGTACCGCTCGTGCTGCCGCTTCCGGAGTCCGCGAGGCCGGAGACCCAGTCGGTGAAGGAGGAGATTCCGTCGCCGATGGCCTGCCAGTAGCTCTTGCCCTCGGCGATCCAGCTCTGGAGCGGGGTCAGCTCCCAGATGAGCCAGCCGGCGACCACGAACATCAGGATCGAGAAGAGACAGCCCTTGAGGCAGCCGAGCCCGGGGATCCGCATGGGGTTGGCGCTGCGCCGGCGCGGCTGTCGCGGCTCGCGCGGAGCGGGCGGCTGCGGAGCCTGCGGGGCGGGCTGCGGCGGGGTGTAGGCCTGCTGCGGCGGGTGGTACTGCTGCTGCGGCGCGGGCGCGTACTGCTGCTGTGGAGGCTGCTGCTGGTACTGCGGCCGCTGGGGCTGCTGGTACGGCTGCGGAGCCTGCCGCTGCTGGTGCTGCTGGGGCTGGTGCTGCGGCGGCTGCGGCTGGCGCTGCGGGCGGCGGCGCAGGGGGTCCTGGCTCGGGTCCAGGTACTGGATCTGCGTCTGCTCGTTGCGGTCGCGGGCGGCGGCCAGCTGGCTCTGCCAGGGGTGCGGCTGCTCCTCGCCCGGCCCGGTCTGCGGCGGCTGCGACGGTACGGGCGGCAGGACCGCCGTCGGGTCGGCGCCTCCGCCCATCGGGCCGCTGGTCTGCATGACGCTGGTCGGGGCGGCCGGGTCGTACTGCCCGGCGTTGCTCGGCAGCACCTGGGTCGGGTCGGCGGCACCGGGCATCCCCGGGACCGGCGCGGGCGCCGGGTCGGGGGCGAGCAGCGCGCCGACGCCGTCGGCGGCCTCGATCTGCGCGGGCGTGGAGTGCACGCCGATGCCCGCCGCGACCGTACGCAGCCCGCGGGCCAGGTTCTCGGCGCTCGGCCTGCGGTCGGGGTCCTTGCTCAGGCAGCGCTCTATGACCGTCCACAGCGGGGCGGGCACGGTCGAGGGGCGCCTCGGCTCCTCGCTGAGGTGCCGGTGCAGGACTTCGAGCGCGGTGCCACCGGCGAACGGGGGACGGCCGGTGACCAGCTCGTAGAGCAGGATGCCGGCGCCGTAGATGTCGACGGCGGAGGTCTGCGGGCGGCCCTCGGCGGACTCCGGCGCGACGTACGCGGGCGTGCCGACGAACTCGTGCGTACGGGTCAGGCCCGGGGAGTCGGCGAGGCGGGCGATGCCGAAGTCGGTCAGCATCGGGTGCATCTCGCCGTTCTGCTCGGCGAGCAGCACGTTGGCGGGCTTGAGGTCGCGGTGGACGACGCCGTCGGCGTGGCTGGCGGCGAGCGCGTCGGCGATCTGCGCGGTCAGCAGCGCGGCGGCGACCGGGGTGAGCGGGCCGTTCTCGCGGATGTAGCGGTGCAGGTCCGGGCCCTCGACGAGGTCCATGACCAGGGCGAGGACATCGCCCTCGACGACCAGGTCGCGGGTGCGCACGATGTTCGGGTGGGTGAGCCGGAGCAGCACGGACCGCTCGCGCAGGAAGCGCATCACGATGTCCGCGTCGTTGGCCAGCTCCTCCTTGAGGACCTTGATCGCCACGGTCTCGCCGGGCTGACCCTGCACGGCCGCCTCGGCGCCCGCGGCCTCCCTCTGGCGGGCTCGCCAGACGGTGCCCGTGGCGCCGCGTCCGAGCGGCTCCTCGAGCAGGTACTTGCTGCCGATTGGCCGCACGTCACGCGCTCCCTGCTGATCGTGGTCCTGGGATTCCCGGGTTCCTGTCCTGAGTTGTGACCCGTCCGGGTGTCCGACCCACTTTAGTGCCGCCGAACGGGTCAACGGTCGACCTGTGGACGGCTGATTCCGGCATACGACTTGTCCGAAAACAAGACGCTCGGGCGCCGCCGGTGGTTGCCGCGCACGTCCGAAGGCGTTCCCAACCAGGCACTTTTAGGTCCACAGCCGACCATTCAAGATCACTTGGAGGCGACCCGCGGGCGGGTTGTCGGTGGCAGGTGCGAGGATGCACACAGCACGTCGCGTAGCGGGTCGGGAGCCCCTCGTGCCGTGCCGACCTGTACCGGACGACGCGTCCGTGCCGGGTGGGGGGAGGCACCGGGCGGTTCCCCTGCCGGGCACCCGCGCAGAAGGGACCGCTGACGGCGATGCAGATCCGGCTGACCGTCCTCGCGCCGCACGCCGGGCACGGCGCCGGGCGCGCCTGCGACGTGCTCGTCACCGCCCCGGCGGGGACGGCCCTGGCCGCCGTGGCCTCCCAGCTCGCCGCGGCCGTCTCGGGACCGGACAGCTCCCTGTCCGGTTCCACCGTGCTGTACGCGGGCCGGGAGCGGCTCGACGCGCGCCGTTGCTCGCTCGGCGAGCCCCCGCTGGTCGACGGCGCGATCCTCACGCTGCAGGTCCCCGGCGAGGACGACCTCCCGGCCGAGGACGCCTCGGCCCGGCTGCACGTCGTCGCGGGCCCCGACGCGGGAGGCGTGCACCTGCTGCACCGCGGACCGATCAGAATCGGCCGTTCCCTCGACGCGGACGTCCCGCTCGACGACCCGGACGTCTCCCGGGTGCACTGCACGGTGACGGTCGGCGCCGACGGCCGGGTCACGGTCGCGGACGCCGGTTCCACGAACGGCACGACGCTGGACGGCGTCCCGGTCGGCGACCGACCGGTCCCGCTGGCCCCCGGCGCCCTCCTGCGCCTCGGCGAGTCCGCCCTCCGCCTCACGGGCCCCGAGGACGGCGGTCCGGCCGCCCTGACGACGGCGCCCGACGGCGAGGGCCACCTGCGTGTGGAGCTCGCGACACCGGGGCCCGGGGCGGGTACGGCCGATTCCGGGGCCTCCGTGCCCGAGCCGCACGAGCGGCCGGCCCCCGGCACGGCCTCCGACGACGGCTCCGCGGCCGGCCCGCCCCCGCACGCGCGCGTGGCCGACGCGCTGGACACGGGGACGGACGGCGAGGGCGCGGGCGAGGGGCACAGCAGGATCCGGCGGACCGAGCGCGAGGCCCCGGCGCCGCGCGGCAGGCGGGGGATAGGAGCCTGGGCCCGCCGCTTCACCGGTGCCAGGGAGGACGTCCAGGACCCGCACCCCGGCGACTCCGGCACGGACACCCACACCCGGCAGCACGGCGTCGATCGGCTCACCGGCCCCGCCGCGCCGACCGCCGAGACGTGGCCGGACCCGGCGTCCGTACTGCTCACCGCCCTCGGGCCCGGGCCCCGGCTCTGGGAGCGCGGGGCGGACCACCC
The DNA here is from genome assembly GCF_040653315.1 of Streptomyces sp. NPDC047981. Taxonomy (NCBI): domain Bacteria; kingdom Bacillati; phylum Actinomycetota; class Actinomycetes; order Kitasatosporales; family Streptomycetaceae; genus Streptomyces; species Streptomyces sp. NPDC047981. The sequence goes on from NZ_JBEZNQ010000053.1 coordinate 22,528, forward strand.
CGAGGCGCTCGTCGTCCGGCTCGGCACGACCGACCGGGCCGAGCTGTCCGGGGTGCCCGTCACCGTCGGGCTGCGTGAGGCGGGCTCGCTCGGGCTCGCGGGCCCCGGCGCCCGGCTCGCAGGCCTCGCGCGCTCCGTGGTGGCTCAGCTCGCGGCCCTGCACTCCCCCGCCGACCTGGAGATCGTGCTGATCAGCGCGGACCGCGCGCGCCCCGTCGAGGAGCGGCGCCGGGCCTGGGGCTGGCTCGGCTGGCTCCCGCAGCTGCGCCCGGCCCACGGCCAGGACTGCCGTCTCCTCCTCGCGTACGACCGCGACCAGGCCCAGGCGCGTACGGCGGAGCTGACCCGACGGCTCGACGACGGACCGCTCGGGCCCGGCTGGCCGAGCGCCGACCGCGCGACGGTCGCGGAGGCGGCGGCGCGGTACGCGGGGCCGGTGACGGTCGTGATCGTGGACGGCGACCCCGGTTCGGCGGCGCTGCGCGAGACCACCGCCCGGCTCGCGGGGGTCGGGGCGGCCGCCGGCATCCATCTGATCTGTCTGGCCGAGGCCCCGGCCGCGTCGCCGGTCTCCCCCGTCGCGGCGACGTACGAGAGCGCCTGCGCGGCCTCGCTCGCGTTCCGCGAGTGCGGGGCGGTCGCGCTGCTGAGCGGTGACGTGGCGACGGCGCTGCGGCTGCTGCGCACGGCGGGCGGACGGGCCGCGGGCCACGGGACGGTGGGCGTGGCGGACGCGGTCTCGGTGGCCTGGGCGGAGCGCTTCGGCCGGGCGCTCGCCCCGCTGCGCACGGACGCCCCGGCGGCGCGGGGGCGGACGGCCGCGACGGCGCTGCCCCGGTCCGCGCGGCTCCTCGACGAGCTGGGGCTCGCACGGGCGACGCCCGCCTCGCTGCTCGCGCGCTGGGCGGCGGCCGGGGACGGTACGGCCGTCCTGGGCGCCGGGCCGCGCGGGCCGGTCTCGGTCGACCTGACCGCGGAAGGACCCCATCTGCTGATCGAGGGGCCCGCGGGCAGCGGGCGGACGGAGCTGCTCCGCTCGATCGCGGCGTCCCTGGCGGCCGGTGGCCGCCCGGACCGGCTGGGGCTGCTCCTCGTGGACGGCGCGGGCGGTGAGCGCGGCGAGGGGCTCGCGGCGTGCACGGAGCTGCCGCATGTCACCGAGCACCTCGTGGCGTCCGACCCGGTGCGCATGCGGGAGTTCGCGCAGGCGCTGGGCGCGGAGCTGAAGCGGCGCGCGGAGATCCTGGGCGACGGGCACTTCGCGGACCGCCAGGCCGCGCGCATGATCGGCCAGCGCGCGCCGAGCGCGGCGGAGTCCCTGCCGCCGGGCACCGCCGCCCGCATCCCGGACGCCCGCAAGGGCGACCTGGGCGACCGCCCGAGCGGCCGCACCCTCCGGACGGGCGAGGGCCCGGTCGGCGACCGCCCGGGCACGACCGCCACCCCCCGCCCGACCGGCACGGACACCCCGCGCCCGGGCGCCGAAGACATCCCGTACCGCCCGAGCGGCCGGACCCCCCACCCGGGCGCCGACGACCTCACGTACCTGCCCAGCGGCCGAACCCCCCGCCCGGGCGCGGACGTTCTGGGCGACCGCCCCAGCGGCCGGACGCTCCACCCCGGCGCGGACGACCTGACCTACAGGCCGAGCGGGCGCACGCCCCACCCCGGCTCCGACGTTCTCGGCGACCGCCCCAGCGGCCGGACGCCCCGCCCGGCCGGCACGGACACCCCGCGCCCGGGTGCCGACGACGTCCCGTACGTGCCCAGCGGGCGTACCCCCCGCCCGGGCGCGGACGTTCTGGGCGACCGGTCCAGCGGGCGCACCCCGCACCCCGGCTCCGGCGACCTCGGCGACCGCCCCGGTGACGAGGCCGCAGCGCTTCCTCGGCTCGTCGTGCTCGTCGACGACTTCGACGCGCTCGTGGCCCCCGCGCTCGGCTCCCCCGGCCGGCCGGCCGCCGGGTCCGTCGTACGGGCCCTGGAAGCCGTCGCGCGCGGCGGGGCACGCCTCGGGGTGCACCTCGTCGCGACCTCGTCGCGCCCCGACCGTACGGCGGACACGGAGCTGGCCCACGGCGCCCGGCTGCGGATCGTGCTCGACGCGGCCCCGGCCGCACCCGGCCCCGACGACCCCGCGCCCGGCCGGGGGCGGCTCGGCCACCCGGACGGCCGGGTGACCCCGTTCCAGGCCGGCCGGGTCACCGGCCGCATCCCGCGCACGGCGACGCTCCGGCCGACGGTGGTCCCGCTGGAGTGGGAGCGGATGGGCGACCCGCCCACCCGCCGGCCGGTCCGCGAACTCGGCAACGGCCCGACCGACCTCGCGCTCCTCGCCAGCGCGCTCGACCGCGCCGCCCGCTCGCTCGACGCGTCCCCGATCTCCCCGCTGACCCCCGCGACCCGCGCCTGACGGCGCGCGGGGAGCCGCCTTCCTCGCCTTCCGGCACCCGTTCGTGCCGGGAGGGACAGCGGGCGCGGTGAGGTGAGGGGCGCAGGGGCACAGGCTCCGAGCGGGCGCGGTGAGGCGAGGGGCCCGGGGCACCCGCCCCGAGCGGGCACGGTGAGGCGAGGGACCCGGAGGCATCGGCTCCGAGCGCGCGTGGCCGGTGCACGGACGGCACCCGCCCGCGCCGCTACGCCTTGAGCGCCGCCACCGCCGCGCGCGCGAGGTCGTCCACGTACCCCTCGGGCAGCTCGCCGCGCACCACCACGAGCCGCCAGTAGAGCGGGCCCACGATCAGGTCCAGGGCCCGGTCAGGGTCCGCGTCCGCCGCCAACTCGCCACGCGCCACGGCCTCGCGGACGATCTGCGCCACCACGCCCTGCTGGCTGTCGAGCAGCGCGGCCTTGATCGCCTCGGCGATCTCCGGCTGCCGCGCGGCCTCCACCAGCAGGTCCGGGATGACCTGGGAGGCCACCGGGTGGCGCAGGGCGTGCGAGCCGACGACGAGGAGCGCGCGGACGTCCCCGTACAGCGAACCGGTCGCCGGGGCCGGCAGCCCCTGCGCGGCGAAGGCGCCGAGCAGGTCGAGGACGAGCGAGAGCTTCGACTTCCAGCGGCGGTAGACGGCGGTCTTGCCGACCCCCGCGCGGCGCGCGATGCCCTCGATGGACATCCGGGCGAAGCCGACGGCGGCCAGCTCCTCGAAGACGGCGGCGCGGATGGCCTCGGTCACGTCCTCCCGGAGCACGGCGGCTCCCGCGGGAGCGCGTCGGGGGGTTCCGGGAGGTGGGGTCATGAGCGGGATCCTAGCCAACGCCACGCTCACGTCACGACGGAACGGTTGCGTTGCGACGTACCTCCGTCCTACTCTCCCCGTAGCGACGATACGGACCCGTTCCACCGTCACTGTCGTTCCACACCCCACGCTCCCCTCGTCGAAAGCGACCTCGTGACCACCGAGACGCTCACGAAACCCACTCCCACCCCCGGGGCCGCCCAGACCCCGGCCCCGGACGAAGATCTCCGCGCGCTCGCCCTGCGCCACGGCCTCTCGGTCAGCGGGGCCCGCCCGACCCTCCCCGCGTACGTCCGGCAGCTCTGGTCACGGCGCGGGTTCATCACCGCCTTCGCGACCGCCCGGCTCACGGCCCAGTACAGCAACGCGAAGCTCGGACAGCTCTGGCAGCTGATGACCCCGCTGCTCAACGCGGCGGTCTACTACCTGATCTTCGGCATCCTGATGAACGTCCAGGAGGGGATCCCGGACTACGTCCCGTTCCTGATCACGGGCGTCTTCGTGTGGACCTTCACCTCCCAGTCGATCATGACGGGCACCCGCGCCATCAGCGGGAACCTCGGCCTCGTCCGCGCCCTGCACTTCCCCCGCGCGAGCCTCCCGATCGCCCTCGCGCTGCAGCAGCTCCAGCAGCTGGTGCTCTCGCTCGCCGCGCTGGTCGGGATCCTGTTCTGCTTCGGCGAGTTCCCGCGCTGGAGCTGGCTGCTCGCCGTTCCCGCGCTCTTCCTCCAGGCTCTGTTCAACACGGGCGTGGCGCTCGCGATGGCCCGGCTCGCCGCGCGCACGCCCGACATCGCCCAGCTGATGCCCTTCCTGCTGCGCACCTGGATGTACGTCTCCGGTGTCATGTGGTCCCTCGACCACCTGGCCCGCAGCGGCCGGCTCCCGGAGCTGGTGATCACGGCCCTGCAGTGCAATCCGGCGAGCGTCTACATCGACCTGATGCGCTTCGCCCTGATCGAGAGCTTCTCCGCGGGCCAACTGCCCTCCCACGTCTGGGCGCTCGCCGCCGGCTGGGCGCTGGTGGCCTTCGCGGGCGGGTTCATCTACTTCTGGAAGGCAGAGGAGACGTACGGCCGTGGCTGAACAGACCCTGACGACGGCGCCCGCACCGGGGACCGCGGACCGCGAACCCACCGTCGTCGCCGACGATGTCCACATCACCTACACCGTCAACGGCGCCCGTACCGGCAAGGGCAGCGCCACGGCGGCGCTCGGCCGGATCTTCGCGCGCCGCGCCACGCCCGGCGCGCGCAAGGTCCACGCGGTCAAGGGCGTCAGCTTCGCCGCGTACCGGGGCGAGGCGATCGGCCTGATCGGTTCGAACGGTTCGGGGAAGTCCACCCTCCTCAAGGCCGTCGCGGGCCTGCTGCCGGTCAACCGCGGCAGCATCTACACCCGGGGTCAGCCCTCCCTGCTCGGCGTGAACGCGGCGCTGATGAACGATCTGACCGGCGAGCGGAACGTGATCCTCGGCGGGCTCGCGATGGGCATGACGCGCGGGGAGGTCGCCGACCGCTACGACGACATCGTGGACTTCTCCGGGATCAACGAGAAGGGCGACTTCATCTCGCTGCCCATGCGCACCTACTCCTCCGGCATGGGCGCCCGGCTCCGCTTCTCCATCGCGGCCGCCAAGAGCCACGACGTGCTGCTGATCGACGAGGCGCTGTCCACGGGCGACGCCCGGTTCCGCCGCCGCAGCCAGGAACGGATCGACGAGCTGCGGGCCGAGGCCGGCACCGTCTTCCTCGTCTCCCACTCGAACTCGACCATCACCGAGACCTGCGACCGGGCGCTGTGGCTGGAGGCGGGGACGCTGCGGATGGACGGCCCGGCGAAGGAGGTGGTGGCGGCGTACGAGGCGTTCACCAAGAAGGGCTGACAAAACCCCGGAAATACCCCCAAACCACAATAGAGTGCGGTTTCGATGACGACGCATCGCGACCGCACCCCACAGCCCCCGCCCCAGCACCCGACCCGACCCGACCACGACGAGCCCGGGCGGGCGGACGACGGCCCCGGGCCGGCGGACGACGTACTCGCGCGGGCCGACGACACGCTCGGGCGGGCCGACGACGCGCTCGGGCGGGCCGACGAGAATCTCGCGCAGGCCGACGACACACCCGCGCGGGCCGACGACCGATCGACCTGCGCCCCCGCGCCACCCGCCCTCACCGGTTCCCCCTTCGAGTCGGACACGTTCACCGCCGCGACCTTCGTCAACGTCGGCCGCGGCTCCGCCCTCGCCCTGACCGTCGTCTGGGTCCTCACCCGCGCGGGCATGCTGCTGCTCCTGCTCCGCGACGACCTGGGCATCGGCGGGGTCAGCCGCGAGGTGTACGTCCTCTACCAGATCTGGTACCGCCAGTTCGCCCAGGGCACCTACCCCGTGGACGACGTCACCTGGCAGTACCCGCCCGGCGCGGGCCTGGTCATCATGTCCCCCGGCGCGCTGCCCTGGCTCACGTACTTCCAGGCCTTCGTCGCCCTCACCCTCCTCGCCGACGCCGTCGTCGCCCTGGCGCTCGCCCGCGCCGACAGCAGCCGTGTGACGCACGGCGCCTGGGTCTGGGTCGCCGGGCTCCCGCTGCTCCTGCACATCCCCCTCGCCCGGTACGACGTCCAGGTCACCGCCCTCGCCGTGCTCGCCCTGCTCGCGGTGGCGTCCCGCTCGGCCGCCGGACACCGGATCGGCGGCGCCCTCGCCGGGCTCGGCGCGCTGGTCAAGGTGTGGCCGGTGCTGACCCTGATCGGCACGCCCCGGGGGCGGACGACCCGGGACGCCTGGATCGCCGCGGCCACCACCGTCCTCGCGCTCCTCGCGATCCTGGCGCTCTGCTTCTCCGACTCGCTCGCCTTCCTGCGCCAGCAGGGCAGCCGCGGCATCCAGATCGAGTCCCTGGGCGGCACCGCGCTCTCGCTCGCGCGGGCGGCGGACCTCTGGCCGGGCGGCGTCGAGTACCGCTACGGCGCCTTCGAGTACGTCGGCCCGTACGTCTCCAGCGTGGGCCGGTTCGCCCTGCTCCTGACCGCGCTCGCCTTCGTCTGGCTGCTGATCTGGCGGCTGCGGGCGCGCACCTGGACCGAGGCGACCCCGCTGGACGCGGCGCTCGCCGCCGTCCTGCTGTTCACGGTCACCAGCCGGGTGATCAGCCCGCAGTACATGATCTGGCTGCTCGGCCTCGCCGCCGTCTGTCTGACCTCCCGCCGGACCGTGATGCGGCCGGTGGCGCTGCTGCTCCTGCCGACGGCCGGGCTGAGCTCACTGGCGTACCCGCTCCTCTACGAGGAGGTGGTGGCCGGTTCCTGGGAGGGCGTGACGATCATGGTGCTCCGCAACGGGCTGCTGCTCGCGGCGGCCCTGCTCGCGGCGCGCCGACTGTGGACGTCGACGACACGGAAGTGACCCCACGGACGGACGTGACCCATGTACGAAAGGGCCCCTGCGCGGAATGGGCCCCACGTACGAAAGGGGCCCCGCCGGAAATCCGGCGGGGCCCCTCCCGTACATCACCTCATCGACTAGCCGTGCGACCGCAGCAGCTGCCGCATCGTCCGCATCGCCACCGACAGGTTCGCCAGGTCGAAGGTCTCCGAGCCCTGGATCTCCTCCAGCGTGGTCCGCGCGCGGCCGAGGATCGCCGCGTTCTTCTCCTCCCAGTCGCCGAACCGCTGCTCCGGCGTCGAGGTCCCGTTGCCCGCCGACAGCACGTCCGCCGTGAGGGCGGCGTGCGCGGCGAAGAGGTCCTCGCGGATGGAGGCGCGGGCCATCGACTGCCACCGGTCGTTGCGCGGCAGCTCGATGATCCGGTCCATGAGCTGGGTGATCCGGAGCCGGTCGGCCAGGTCGTAGTAGACCTCGGCGACCGCCATCGGGTCCTTGGCGGTGCGGTCCGCGATCGCGACGATGTCGAGCGTCGGGAAGGCGGAGGAGAAGCCGGCGACCCGCAGGGCGAGTTCCTCCGGCACACCGACCTCGGTCAGCTCGTCCAGGATCGACTTGTACCAGTCCAGGTCCGCGCCGCGCAGCAGCTCCGGCAGCTTGGCCCAGACGCTCTCCACGCGCTCGGCGAAGAACTCGATGGTCTCGGCGAGCTGGAGCGGCTGCGGACGGTTGCCGAGCAGCCAGCGCGTGCCGCGCTCGACCAGTCGGCGGGAGTGCAGCCGCATCCGGGTCTGGACATCGGCCGGGACGCGGTTGTCGAGCGCCTCGACGGCGTCCCAGACCTCGCCCAGCCGGAAGATGGCGCGGGCGGCGGTCTGCGCGCGGACGATCTCCTCGATCGACGCGCCGGTCTCCTCGCGGAGGCGGTGCAGGAAGGTCGAGCCGCCGGTGTTGACGGTGTCGTTGACCAGGACCGTGGTGACGATCTCGCGGGACAGCGGGTGGCTGTCGACCGCGTCGGCGAACTTCTCGCGCAGCTGCGTCGGGAAGTACGCGTGGAGCAGACCGCGCAGGTACGGGTCGTCCGGCAGCTCGGTGTGGATCAGCTCGTCCGCCACCGTGATCTTGGTGTACGCGAGGAGGACGGCGAGTTCCGGCTGGCTCAGGCCCTTGACGTTGTTGAGCAGCTCGCGGATCTGCCGGTCGTTGGGCAGGAACTCCAGCGAGCGGTCGAGCGCCCCGTCGCGGCCGAGCCGGCGCATGAAGCGCTGGTGGGCGTGGAGCAGGGACGGCGACTGGGTGACGGCGTTGGCCAGGGCGACGTTCTGCGCGTAGTTGTTGCGCAGGACGAGCGCGCCGACCTCGTCGGTCATCTCGGCGAGGATCTTGTTCCGCTGCTTGACGGTCATGTCGCCCTCGGCGACGAGCCCGTTGAGCAGGATCTTGATGTTGACCTCGTGGTCGGAGGTGTCCACACCGGCGCTGTTGTCGATGGCGTCGGTGTTGACCTTGCCGCCCTCGCCCTCGGGGCCGCCCTTGCGGGCGAACTCGATGCGGCCGAGCTGGGTCAGACCGAGGTTGCCGCCCTCGCCGACGACCTTGACGCGCAGGTCCTCGCCGTTGACGCGGATGGCGTCGTTCGCCTTGTCGCCGACGTCGGTGTGCGACTCGGTGGACGCCTTGACGTACGTACCGATGCCGCCGTTCCAGAGCAGGTCGACGGGCGAGTGGAGTATCGCCTGCATCAGCTCGGCCGGGGTCATCTTGGTGACGCCGGCGTCGATGCCGAGGGCCGCGCGCATCTGCGCGTTGACCGGGATCGACTTGGCGGTACGGGGGTGGATGCCGCCGCCCGCCGAGAGCAGCTCGGTGTTGTAGTCGGCCCAGGAGCTGCGGGGCAGCTCGAAGAGGCGGCGCCGCTCGGCGTACGAGACGGCCGCGTCCGGGGTCGGGTCGATGAAGATGTGGCGGTGGTCGAAGGCCGCGACGAGCCGGATGTGCTCGGAGAGCAGCATGCCGTTGCCGAAGACGTCACCGGACATGTCGCCGACACCGACGACGGTGAAGTCCTCGGTCTGGGTGTCGTGGCCGAGCTCGCGGAAGTGCCGCTTGACGGACTCCCAGGCGCCGCGGGCGGTGATGCCCATGCCCTTGTGGTCGTAGCCGGCGGAGCCGCCGGAGGCGAAGGCGTCGCCGAGCCAGAAGCCGTAGGAGACGGCGACCTCGTTGGCGATGTCGGAGAAGGTCGCGGTGCCCTTGTCGGCGGCGACGACGAGGTAGGTGTCGTCCTCGTCGTGGCGGACCACGTCGGCCGGCGGGACGACCTCGCCCGCGACGAGGTTGTCGGTGATGTCGAGGAGCGCCGAGATGAAGGTCTTGTAGCTGGCGACACCCTCGGCCAGCCAGGCGTCCCGGTCCACGGACGGGTCCGGGAGCTGCTTGGCGACGAAGCCGCCCTTGGCGCCGACGGGCACGATGACGGTGTTCTTCACCATCTGCGCCTTGACCAGGCCGAGGATCTCCGTACGGAAGTCCTCACGCCGGTCGGACCAGCGCAGACCGCCTCGGGCGACCTTGCCGAAGCGCAGGTGGACGCCCTCGACGCGCGGCGAGTACACCCAGATCTCGAACGCCGGGCGGGGCGCGGGGAGGTCGGGGATGGCCTGCGGGTCGAACTTCATCGAGACGTAGGCGTGCGGGTGACCGTCCGCCGCGTTCTGGAAGAAGTTGGTCCGCAGGGTCGCCTTGATGACGGTGAGGAAGGAACGCAGGATGCGGTCCTCGTCCAGGCTCGCGACCTGGTCGAGGGCGGCGTCCAGCTCCTCCAGCAGCGCGTCGATCAGCTCGACGCCGGCGCGCTGGCGCTCCGGGGCCATCCGGGCCTCGAAGAGGGAGACGAGCAGCCGGGTGGTGTGGACGTTGTTGCGGAGGGTGTCCTCCATGTAGTCCTGGCTGAACGTCGAACCGGCCTGGCGCAGGTACTTCGCGTAGGCGCGCAGCACCATGGCCTGCCGCCAGGTCAGCCCGGCGGAGAGCACCAGCGAGTTGAAGCCGTCGTTCTCGGCCTCGCCGGTCCAGGTCGCGGCGAACGCCTCCTGGAACCGCTCACGGGCGTCGTCGGAGAACGACTGGCCGTTGGCGGTCGGGGCGGGCATCCGCATGCCGAAGTCGTAGACCCAGGCGTGCGTACGGTCCGCGCAGCGCAGCTCGTACGGACGCTCGTCGATGACCTCGACGCCGAGCCGGTTCAGCACCGGGAGCACGGCGGAGAGGGAGATCTGGTCGCCCGACTTGTAGATCTTGAAGCGGCGCTCGCCGGGGCCGGCGCCGACCGGCTCGTACAGCGAGAGCGCGAACGCCTTGCCGCTGTGGCTGAGCTTCTCCAGGTGGACCAGGTCGGCGACGGCGGCGCGCGGCGAGTGGTCGGCCTTGTAGCCCTCGGGGAAGGCGTTGCCGTACTTGCGCAGCAACTCGGCGGCGCGCTCCTCGCCGAACTCGGCGTTGAGCGCCTCGCCGAAGCCGTCGGCCCAGGAGCGGGCGGCCTCGACGAGCCGCGCCTCGATGCGGTCCTTGTCGGCGTCGGTGAGCTGGCTCAGCTCGGTGCCGGGGGCGACGCGGACGACGAAGTGCAGCCGGGTGAGCACCGACTCGGTGCTCATCAGGGTGAAGTCGACGCTCGTCCCGTCGAGCTCCTCCTTGAGGATGTCGGTGAGCCGCTCGCGGACGGTGGTGTTGAACCGGTCGCGCGGCAGGTAGACGAGGGCCGAGTAGAAGCGGCCGTACTCCTCCTGGCGCAGGTAGAGCCGGAGCCGGCGCCGCTCCTGCAGGTACAGGACGCTGGTGACGACCTCGCGCAGCTCGTCGGGCGGGGTCTGGAAGAGCTCGTCGCGGGGGTACGTCTCCAGGATCTGGAGCAGGTCGCGGCCGTCGTGGCTGTTGGGCGAGAAGCCGGCCCCGTCCAGGACCTCCTGGACCTTGCGGCTGATGACGGGCACGCGCCGGACGGACTCGGTGTACGCGGCGGACGAGAACAGCCCGAGGAACCGCCGCTCCCCGACCACGTTCCCGGCCGCGTCGAACTTCTTCACACCGACGTAGTCGAGGTAGGAGGGCCGGTGCACGGTGGCGCGGCTGTTGGCCTTGGTGAGGACCAGCAGCTTGTGCTCGCGCGCCTTGGCGCGGGCGTCGGCGGGCAGCCGGCTGAAGGAGGGTGAGACGGGGTGGGCGTGGTTCTCGTCATCGCCGCTGTGGTGCGGGTCGGAGCGCAGGACGCCGAGTCCCGTGCCGGGGACGGCGGCCAGCGCGTCCCCGTTGACCAGCTCGTACTCGCGGTAGCCGAGGAAGGTGAAGTGGTCGGCGGCGAGCCAGCGCAGCAGCTCGCGGGCCTCGTCGACCTCGGTGGGCCGCAGGTCGTCGGCCATGGGCTCGTCGGGCAGGCCGTCGGCGATGCGCAGCGCGGCGTCGCGCATCTTCTCCCAGTCTTCGACGGTCTCGCGGACGTCGGACAGGACGCGGAGCAGGTCGCTGGTGATCTGCTTGAGGTCGGCGCGGTCGGTCTCGCGGTCGATCTCGACGTGGATCCAGGACTCGACGAGCGCGTCGTGCGGCAGCTCGCCCTGGGCGGCCTCACCGGTCATGACCTCGATGAGCTTGCCGGTGAGGTCGCGCCGGACGGTGACCTGGGGGTGGATGACGACGTGGATGCCGCGCCCCTGGCGCGACAGCTCGTTGGTCACGGAGTCGACGAGGAAGGGCATGTCGTCGGTGACGACCTCGACGACGGAGTGGCTGCAGGTCCAGCCGTTCTCCTCGACCGTCGGGGTGTGGACGCGGACGTTCGCGGTGCCCTGGGGGCGGTTCTCCGCGAGCCGGTAGTGCGAGAGAGCGGCGCCGAAGACGTCCACCGGGTCGCGGTCGGTGAGGTCCTCGGGCGCGGTGTGCAGGTAGTAGCGCTGGAGGTAGTCGAGCACGGTGTCCCGGTCCGGGCGCTTCCCGTTCTCGGGCCCCGTCGGAAGTTGCCCCCCGACCGGGCCGGTCTCAGCTACCCGGGCGGCCCGTGCGAGCAGCTCGGCCTTGGCTTCGTCCAGCTTGGTCTGCATGTCCTCTGGCTCCTGTCGCGCGCCATTGCGTGACGTCGGTGGAAGAAAGGACACAACGCCACGACGCGGTGATACCGGTCGATGTCGACGTTATGCCGCGATGGGAGATGCCCGAGCCGTTATCAGCCATTTCTGGCACGGCGCCCGGGGCGTGAGAATCGGCGAACGCCATGTCGGCCCGGCCGCGTAGGCGCTCCGGGCGATGGCCGGGGGCTTCGCTGCCCCCTCGGCGTATCGCGCTGATCACGGGAAAAGCCTATCGCTCCAGCCCCCCCGATCGTCATGGTCCGTATGTGTACAAAAGAGGGGGTGGAAGTTTGACGATATGGACAGCGACACAGTGTCCTGGGGCAGGAAACCGAGATCCGAGATCCGGGAGTCACCATGGCAAAGATCTTGATCGTCACCGGGGACGCGGCGGAGTCGCTGGAGGTGATGTACCCCTACCAGCGCCTCCTGGAAGAGGGCTACGAGGTCCACATCGCGGCGCCCGCGCGCAAGCAGCTCCGCTTCGTCGTGCACGACTTCGAGCCGGGCTACGACACGTACACGGAGAAGCCGGGCTACACCTGGCCCGCCGACCTGGCGTTCTCCGAGGTGGATCCGGGCGACTACCTGGCGGTCGTGATCCCGGGCGGCCGGGCGCCGGAGTACCTCCGCAACGACCCGGAACTCCGCAAGATCCTCAAGTCCTTCTTCGACGCGGACAAGCCGGTCGCCCAGATCTGCCACGGCCCGCTCCTGACGGCCGCGATCGGCGGCCTGGAGGGCCGCAGAGTGACGGCGTACCCGGCTCTGGAACTCGACATGCAGGCGGCGGGCGCCACCTTCCAGGACACGGAGGCGGTGGTGGACGGCACCCTGGTCTCCTCCAGGGCCTGGCCGGACCACCCGACCTGGATGCGCGAGTTCCTGAAGATCCTCCGCGCCACGGACTGACCCCTCAGCCGCCGAGGGGCCACGGGGGCCACCGCCGGGAGGCCCCGCACCTCTGTGCTCTCAGTGGCACGGGTGGTGCGGGTGGGAACCCCAAGCCCGGCCGGAGGCCGGCGCACCCCACCGGGCGGCGCGGCCCGCAGCCGCCGACGGTGCCCGGCCACCGACGGGAAGACCCGCTCCTCTGTGCTCTCAGTGGCACAGGTGGTGCGGGTGGGAACCCCAAGCCCGGCCGGAGGCCGGGCGCACCCCCACCCGGCCGCACCGGCCCGGCAGCCCGCACCGCCGGGCCCCGCACCGCCGCGCAGCGCCACCGCTCCCTAGACCAGCTCCTCCGCCACCGCGACCGCCTCCGCCAGCGAGTCCACCACCGGCACCCCCACCGCCTCCAGCGACGCCCGGCTGTGCGACCCCCCGGTGTACAGCACCGCCCGCGCCCCCACATGCCGCGCCGCCAGCGCGTCATCGGCCGCGTCGCCGATCACCACGACCCGCTCGGGGGAGGGCGCAACGCCCGCAAGCGCCTCCAGATGCCGCACCATGTGCGCCGACTTCCCCTCCGTCGACGACCCGATCCGCCCGTCCACGCGCACGAACCGCTCCTCGATCCCGTGCCGCCGCACGAGCGGCACCAGCTCGGTGTGCGGCGCGAGCGACAGCAGCGACTGCGTGAACCCGGACTCCTGCCGCGCGGCCAGCAGCTCCGCCGCCCCGGCCGTCAGCCCGCACGCGTCCGCCCGCTGCCAGTAGTGCCGGTGGAAGGCGTCGTCCATCACGACCCACTCGGCATCCGTCGGCAGCCGCCCCATCAGCCGCTCGTAGAACTTCGGCACCGGCACCGTGTACAGCTCCCGGTACCGCGCGAGCGTGATCGGCTCAAGACCCAGCTCGGCGAAGGCCGCGTTCGTCGCGCCGATGACCGCCTCGATGTCGTCGAGCAGCGTGCCGTTCCAGTCCCAGACCAGGTGCTTCCCGTGGTGCTTCCCGTGCTTCCCCATGCAAAGACGGTACCGGCCCCCACCGACACGCAAGGAGTCAGCCGAGCAGCCCCGGAATCTCCTGCACCCCGAACCACAGCAGCTCGTGGTCCTCCGCCCCGTCCACCGTGAACTGCGCGTCGTCGTCGCCCAGGTCCGCCGCGCCCAGCGCGTCCGCCGCCGCCGAGACGTCCGCCTCGGCGTCGTCCGCGTCGGCGTGCACGGCCGCCGCCTTGGCCAGCGCCACGGCCCCGGCGATACGGACCTCGCCCAGCGAACCGGCGTCGAGCCCCCGGTCGGGGTCGACCACGGCCTCCTTGTCGGGCACGTCGACCGCGACGACGATCCGGCGCCGCGCGGCCGCGGGGTCCCCGGCGAGCAGCCGCAGCGACGCGGCGGCGGCCCGGTTGAGCGCCGCGTACTCGAGCTCCTCGATGTCGTCGGAGACGTACCACTCGCGCAGCGCGGGCGTGACGGCGTAGGCGGTCAGCGGACCGGGCCCCAGCTCGCCCGCCTTGTGCGCCTGTGCGAGACCGGGAAGGGTCAGGGGGACGTACACGCGCATGGCTGGCCGCTTTCGTAGTCGGAAACGCCCTCAGGATACGTGCGGAGTACCCCATCGGGGTCTTCGGGCGACGGTCTCGCCGGTCCACCCGAGGGATCCCCCACCCCACGCCGACAGACCCGGAGCACAGGCCCCGTCACCCTGATAGGTGAACCTGCCGCCCCCTCGCCGGCCCCTCCCCGCCGCCTTGCGACGCCGCGAGCCGCCCCCGTACAAGATCCCCAACAGAAGTTACCGCCGGGTAGACCACCGGGCGCAGAGGCTCAACAGAAGCACGAGGGACGGGGACCCACGATGGCCGGCACCACCACGCACACGCCCACCACCAGCCGCACCGCGCCCCGCGGCCCCGCGGGCACGGGCCCCCGGGGCTCCGCAGGGGCGCGCCCGGGAGCGGCGGTGCCACGCGCCCGTACGGCGCCCCGCGCCCTCCCCACCCACACCTACTTCGCCGAGCGTCTGCTGCTCGTCCTCAGCGGTCAGCGGCCCGTCCACTGGATGCTGGGCCACACCGTGGGTGAGGCGTACGAGCAGCTGGTCCAGCTGGCCCCCACGGCCCCCTTCGGGGGTCATGGCACCATCCGTCCCGTCCTCCGCCGCTGCCACGCCCAGCCCACCACCACGGGCGGTCTGGAGGCCTTCGCCAGCGTCGCGACGGGCCAGGGGGTACGGGCCATGGCCTTCCGCCTCGAACTCGGCGCCGACCGCCGCTGGCGCTGCGCCGCCGTGGAGCTGGACGGCCTCCACGCGCGCGTGCCACCCCAGACCGCCCACCCCTGAAGCAACGGCCGAAGCGCGACGGAGATCCCCGGCCGAAGCACGACGGGAACCCCGCCGAAGCCCCGCCGAAGCCCCGCCGAAGCACGACGGAGGGGCCGGACACCCACCAGGTGCCCGGCCCCTCCACACCAGAAGATCCTCGGGGCTACTGCTCCACCCCAGGAAGTCCTCGGACTACTTCTTGCGGCGACGCCCGCCCGTGCTCTTCTGCGCCTTGCGCCGCTCCGCGCGCGTCAGGCCGTCGCCGCCGGCCGACGCGTCCTCGCTGACGAAGTCGCCCTCGACGACGCTGCCGTCGCCGTCCACCTTCGGCGCGGTGAAGTGCAGCCGGTCCGGACGCTGCGGGGCCTCCAGGCCCTTCGCGCGGATCTCCGGGCGCCCGTTGCCCGCCGGCACCGCGTCCTGCTTGCTGAGGGACGGCGCCGCGTCCTGCACCGGGACCTCCTCGACCTGCTGCTCGACCTGGACCTCCAGGTTGAACAGGTAGCCGACGGACTCCTCCTTGATGCCCTCCATCATGGCGGTGAACATGTCGAAGCCCTCGCGCTGGTACTCGACCAGCGGGTCCTTCTGGGCCATCGCGCGCAGGCCGATGCCCTCCTGGAGGTAGTCCATCTCGTAGAGGTGCTCGCGCCACTTGCGGTCGAGCACGGAGAGGACCACGCGGCGCTCCAGCTCGCGCATGATGTCCGAGCCGAGCGACTTCTCACGGGCGTCGTACTGCTCGTGGATGTCGTCCTTGACGGACTCGGCGATGAACTCGGCCGTGATGCCCGCGCGGTCACCGGCCGCGTCCTCCAGCTCGTCCACGGTCGCCTTCACCGGGTAGAGCTGCTTGAACGCGTTCCACAGCCGGTCGAGGTCCCACTCCTCCGCGAAGCCCTCGGCGGTCTCCTGGCGGATGTAGTCGTCGATCGTGTCGTCCATGAAGTGCTGGATCTGCTCGTGCAGGTCCTCGCCCTCCAGGACGCGGCGGCGCTCGCCGTAGATGACCTCGCGCTGCCGGTTGAGGACCTCGTCGTACTTCAGGACGTTCTTACGCGTCTCGAAGTTCTGGGTCTCGACCTGGGACTGCGCGGAGGCGATGGCGCGGGTGACCATCTTGTTCTCGATCGGCACGTCGTCCGGCACGTTGGCCATGGCCATCACGCGCTCGACCATCTGGGCCTTGAACAGGCGCATCAGGTCGTCGCCGAGGGAGAGGTAGAAGCGGGACTCGCCCGGGTCGCCCTGACGGCCGGAACGGCCGCGCAGCTGGTTGTCGATCCGGCGCGACTCGTGGCGCTCGGTGCCGAGCACGTACAGCCCGCCCAGCTCCTTGACCTCCTCGAACTCCGCCTTCACGGCCTTCTCGGCGCGCTCCAGGGCGGCGGGGAGGGCCGCGGCCCACTCCTCGACGTGCTCGACCGGGTCGAGGCCCGCCTGGCGCAGCTCCGCCTCGGCGAGGTCGTCCGGGTTGCCGCCGAGCTTGATGTCGGTGCCTCGGCCGGCCATGTTCGTGGCGACCGTGACGGCGCCCTTGCGGCCGGCCTGCGCGACGATCGTGGCCTCACGGTCGTGCTGCTTGGCGTTGAGCACCTCGTGCTGGATGCCGCGCTTGGAGAGCTGCTGCGAGAGGTACTCGGACTTCTCGACCGACGTCGTACCGACGAGGATCGGCTGTCCCTTCTCGTGCTTCTCCGCGATGTCGTCGACGACGGCGGCGAACTTGGCGACCTCGGTCCGGTAGATCAGGTCCGACTGGTCCTTGCGGATCATCGGCCTGTTCGTCGGGATCGGGACGACGCCGAGCTTGTAGATCTGGTGGAACTCGGCGGCCTCGGTCATGGCCGTACCGGTCATGCCGGAGAGCTTGTCGTAGAGGCGGAAGAAGTTCTGCAGGGTGATCGTGGCGAGCGTCTGGTTCTCGTCCTTGATGTCCACCCCTTCCTTCGCCTCGATCGCCTGGTGCATGCCCTCGTTGTAGCGGCGGCCGGCGAGGATACGGCCGGTGTGCTCGTCGACGATCATGACTTCGCCGTCCATGACGACGTAGTCCTTGTCCTTCTTGAACAGTTCCTTGGCCTTGATGGCGTTGTTCAGGTACCCGACGAGCGGGGTGTTCACCGACTCGTAGAGGTTGTCGATGCCCAGCCAGTCCTCGACCTTGGCGACGCCGGACTCGTGGATGCCGACGGTGCGCTTCTTCTCGTCGACCTCGTAGTCGCCGGTCTCCTCGATGCCCTTGAGCGGGACACCGGCCTCGCCCTTGGTGAGGCGGGTGACGAGCTTGGCGAAGTCGCCGTACCACTTCGTGGCCTGGTCGGCCGGGCCGGAGATGATCAGCGGCGTACGGGCCTCGTCGACCAGGATCGAGTCGACCTCGTCGACACAGGCGAAGTTGTGGCCGCGCTGGACGAGCTCGTCCTTCGACCACGCCATGTTGTCGCGGAGGTAGTCGAAGCCGAACTCGTTGTTCGTGCCGTACGTGATGTCGCAGCCGTACTGCTCACGGCGCTGGGCCGGGGTCATGTTGGCCAGGATGCAGCCGACGGTCAGGCCCAGGAACTTGTGGACCCGGCCCATCAGCTCGGAGTCACGCTCGGCCAGGTAGTCGTTCACCGTGATCAGGTGGACGCCCTTGCCGGACAGCGCGTTCAGGTAGGCCGGGAGCGTACCGACGAGGGTCTTGCCCTCACCGGTCTTCATCTCGGCGACATAGCCGAGGTGGAGGGCGGCGCCGCCCATGAGCTGCACGTCGTAGTGACGCTGGCCGAGGACGCGCTTGGCGGCCTCGCGGACGGTCGCGAAGGCCTCGGGGAGCAGGTCGTCGAGGCTCTCGCCGTCGGCGTACCGCTGCTTGTACTCCTCCGTGAGCCCACGCAACTCGGCGTCGGAGAGGTTGACGAAGTCCTCTTCGATGGAGTTGACCTGGTCCGCGATGCGGTGCAGTTTGCGCAGGATCTTGCCTTCGCCTGCACGCATGAGCTTGTTGAAGACGGACACTGAGGCTGGTCTCCTTGCCGGTCGGGCCTGGCACTGGGTCGTGTGATGGACTCGGGCGCGGGCACGGCAGGTGGTCCCCACCGCAACGGCCATCGTAAGCGAGACCGCCGCCGCGCCGGGAGGCCCGAGGGCCGGAGCGTCACCGCTGCCCGGAATGAGAACGCACGAGAAGCGCCGAAGGTGCCGCGCCACCCGAAAAGTGTTCGGCCCGCCCGGTCACGAAAACCGCTCGCCGTACCGGTCCGCGCTGACCAGAATTCCGTCATGGAGCCGACGACACTGACCACGGACCGCCTGACCCTCGAGACCTTCAGGCCGGAGGACCTGGACGAGGTCCTCGCCCACTGCCAGGACCCCGACATCCAGCGCTGGACGACGGTGCCCTCGCCCTACGTCCGTCAGGACGCCGAGTTCTTCCTCAACCGGATCGTCCCGGACGGCTGGCGGAACGACACCGAGTACTCCTTCGCCGTACGGCTCCGGGAGGGCGGCCCGCTCCTCGCCGCCGCCGCGCTCCACCACCCGCGCTCGGGCAGCTGGGAGATCGGCTTCTGGACGGCCAAGGAGCACCGGGGCCGCGGCTACATGACGGAGACCGTCCTCGCCCTCGCCCGCTGGGCCTTCACGGACCTGGCCTGCACGCGCCTGGAGTGGCGGGCCGAGGTCGGCAACGTGGGCTCGCTGGCCACGGCCGAGAAGGCCGGTTTCCGGATCGAGGGCGTGCTGCGGGCCGGACTGCCGAACAAGGGGGTCCTGCGGGACAGCTGGGTGGGCTCGCTGCTCCCCTCCGACCTGGGGCTGCCGGGCTCCCTTCCGTACCTGCCGGCTCCACAGCCCGCCCAGCCACCGGTTCCGCCGTCGGTCGCGTGACCGCCCCGGCCCGCCCAGCCACCGGTTCCGCCGTCCGCGGCCTGAGTGTCAGTGCCGCCGTCTAGGGTGCGGATCATGACCACCACGCCGCAGCCCGTCGCCGAACTGTCCGCGGACGAAGCCCGCCGCATCGCCCTGCGCGCCCAGGGTTTCCTGGGGGCGCCCGACCGCCGCGCGGGCGTGCGGGGCGTGCTGCGTCACCTGGGGCAGGTCCAGCTCGACACGATCTCCGTCCTGGCCCGCTCCCACGAGCTGATCCCGTACGCGCGCCTGGGCGCCGTGGGCCGTACGACGGTCGAGGACGCGTAC
Source organism: Streptomyces sp. NPDC047981 (assembly GCF_040653315.1). Taxonomy (NCBI): domain Bacteria; kingdom Bacillati; phylum Actinomycetota; class Actinomycetes; order Kitasatosporales; family Streptomycetaceae; genus Streptomyces; species Streptomyces sp. NPDC047981. The sequence goes on from NZ_JBEZNQ010000053.1 coordinate 41,679, forward strand.
TGGACCGAAGGTCACGCCTTCGAGTACTGGTCGCACGCGGCCTGCATCCTGCCGGTCGAGGAGTGGCCGCTCTTCGCCTTCCGGCGCCGCGCCTACCGCGCCCGCCCGCAGTGGCACCACGACCTGCCCGACGGCGCGTACGACGCGGTGATCAAGCAGCTGCGGGCCGAGGGCCCGCAGACGGCGACGGAGCTCGGCGGCGCGAAGAACAAGGGCGAGTGGTGGGACTGGTCCGAGTCGAAGATCGCCGTCGAGCGGGCGCTGATGTACGGCGAGGTGGTCTGCACCGAGCGGCGCGGCTGGAAGCGGGTCTACGACCTGGCCGAGCGGGCGATCCCGGACACCGTCCTCCACGAGGAGCTGGACGACACCGAGTGCCTCCGCCGGCTGGTCCGGCAGGCGGGCGAGGCGCTCGGAGTCGGCACGCGGGCGGACATCGCCGACTACCACCGGCTGAAGAGCGAGCAGTTCGACGCGGTCGTCGAGGCCTCGGGCCTGGTCCCGGTCACGGTCGCGGGCTGGTCCAAGCCGGCCTGGGCGGACCCGGCGGCGCTGGCGAGCGAGCCGCGCGGACGGCACCGTACGACGCTGCTGTCACCGTTCGACTCGCTGATCTGGGAGCGGCCGCGGACGGAGCGGATCTTCGGTTTCACGCACCGCCTGGAGGCGTACGTGCCGAAGCAGAAGCGCGTGCACGGCTACTTCGCGATGCCGCTGCTCGCGGGCGGCAAGCTGCTGGGCCGGGTGGACCCGGCCCGGGACGGCCGCACGCTGGTGGCCCGCCAGGTGTCGCTGGAGTCCGCCAAGGCGGTCGCGCCGATGGCTCAGGCGCTGCGCGAGGCGGCCGAGTGGGTGGGCTGCGACGCCGTACGGATCGAGCGCACGGACACCCCGGCGGTCGCCAAGGCCCTGACCGCCGCCCTCGGCTGAGGACACGCCGGGCGCGGGCCCTCGGGGCGCGGGCCCTCGGGGCGCGGGCCCTCGGGGCGCGGGCCTTCGGGGCGCTCGCCCCTGACGCGTGCCCCGCGGGCCTCACCTGATCTCGAGGATCTTCTCCCGCATCGCATACACCACGGCCTCCATCCTGGAGTGCAACTGAAGCTTCTCCAGGATGTTCCGGACGTGGTTCTTCACCGTGTTCTCGGAGATGAAGAGCTCCTTCGCGATGTCCCGGTTGTTCATCCCGGTGGCGACCAGCTTCAGCACCTCCAGCTCGCGATCGGTCAGCCGGGGCGCGGGCACCAGTCGGCGCTCGTCGGTCCGCTGGATCATCGACTTGAACTCGGTGAGGAGTTTGGACGCCATCGACGGGGAGATCTGCGACTGACCGTCGGCCACCGCGCGAATCGCCGTGGCGACCTCGTCCGTGGAGATCTCCTTCAGGAGATAGCCGGTCGCGCCCGCCTTGATCGCGTCGTAGAGATCGGCCTCCTCGTCGCTGATCGTCAGCATGATGATCTTCGCGCTGGGGGCCACCTCCTTGATGGACGTGCATGCCTCGATGCCGCCTCGTTTGGGCATCCGCACATCCATCAGCACGATGTCGGGCAACAAATCCGCGGCTTTGTCGACCGCCTCCGCCCCGTCACCCGCCTCGCCGACGACCTGGATGTCCTCCTCCTGGGCAAGGACGATCTCCAGACCCCGGCGAAAGAGGGCATGGTCGTCCACCACAAGGACCCGGATCGGCTCTTTGCGGGAGTCCCCGCTGGCCGAATCCGATCCCTCGGGGAAGGCCGCGCCATCGGACTCTCGCCCGCTGTGCACCGGCCCGAAGCTGTCCGCCATCGTTCCTCCCCCTGAAGGCCATGGCCTGAATTCGTGTTCGGTCCTCCAACCGCTGCTCAGGGAGCACCGGTTGGCGTGCACGCCATGATTTCATGCCCGGGCGACGACGCGGCGATCCCGTGGTCGCACGGGGGTGCCCCTGGGGGCGCACGGGGCGCTCCAGGGGCACCGAGATGGACAGTTGTGGGTGTGGTGGGGGGGTGCCTGCGGGCTGCGGGTCAGCCGCCGAGGGCACCGCCGGCGCCGCCACCCTCGGCGAGCGGGTCGCTCTCCAGGTGGATGACGCCGTAGTCGTACGCGTGTCGCCGGTAGACGACACTCGGCTGCTTCGTGTCGGAGTCGACGAACAGATAGAAGTCGTGACCGACGAGTTCCATCTCGTAGAGCGCCTGGTCGAGGGTCATCGGGGCGGCCGCGTGCGTCTTCTCGCGGACCACCAGGGGGCCTTCGCCCTGCACTTCGATGGAGCCCATCATCGTGGTGGGCACGGCACCGGACTCCTCGGCGACCAGCTGGCCGTTCCCGTTGAGCTGGGCGACGCCCGGCACCACGTCGGCGACCTCCGCGGCCGACAGTCGGCCGTTGCCGCGGCGGGTGTACCGCTTGTCGTGCTGCTTGCGCAGCCGCGCCTCGAGCTTGCCGTGGGCGAGGTCGAGCGCTGCGTACGGGTCGCCTGCTGCCGCTTCCGCCCGGATCACCGGGCCTCGGGAATGGACGGTGATCTCCACACGGTCGGACCGGTCGGCCTGCCGCGGGTTGTGCTCCTTGGACACCTCGACGTCGAGGCTGATCACCTTGCCGTCGAGCTTCTGGATCTTCTCCAGCTTCAGCTTCTCGGCCACGTGCTTGCGGAACCGCTCGGGCACCTCGGTCTTGCGGCCCTTGACGACGATGTCCACGCAGAACTCCGTTCCCGGATCGCTCAGATCGGCTCCTACGCCACTGAGCATCTCCCTTTGCACCAGACTCCGGTGAATGCCGGAGCCTCGGACTTGGCGACTTTCACCTCCTCCTCCCCAGTCGGCAAGATCCCCACCCCACCAACCTGAGGTTAATTCGCCCTGAACTCCTGTCCTGTAGGCGCACCCGTGCATTCGGTGAGGCGTAGCATTCGCCACTCCTCACAACCGAACATAGCTCGTTCGGTCGGGTGTCGGCACCCGCTGCGGCGACATACCTCCGTACGGGTGTATTCACCTCTCACCACCTGCAACGATGCAAGTCATCGGGCAGTTCCGGTTTATGTCGAACGTATGTCGAACGACGAGGGGGAACAGGCGACCACCGCCGCCGTCGGACGTAGGGATCCTCTCTCCACATCTCCTCCGTTCAATCCCGGAATGAACGGCGGGTGTACGGCACTCAGTGCCCGCGCCGCCTCGGCCAGCGACGCGCCCGTGGTCATCAGATCGTCGACCAGCACCACCCGCCCGCGCTCCATGAGTCGTCCGCCGCCCGCCACGACCTCCAGCGCCCCGGCCAGATTGGCGAACCGTCCCGCGGCGCCGAGCCCCGACTGGTCCGCCACGCCATGGCGCTGGCGCAGGACCGGAATCACCCGTGCGGCCCGCCCCCGACGGCGCAAACGCCCCGCAGCGGCGAGCGCGACGCGCCGGGTCGGATCGTGGCCACGCGCCCGCACCGAGCGACGGGAGGACGGCACCGGTACGAGGAGAAGGGGGCCGGCCCCCGGGCCGTCACAGCGCCCGGCAGCCGCCTCCACGGCGCCCGCGAGCGCGTCGCCGAGCGGCTCGGCGAGCCAGAGCGCGCCGCGCTCCTTGTGGGCGAGCAGCACGGACCGTACGGCGTCGGCGTAGGGCGCGGCGGCGTGCACGACCGGCAGCCCGGCCGGCTCGGGCGAGGGCCTGACCCGGCGCGGCCCGGATCCGCTCAGCTCCTCACCGCACGGCGGGCACAGCTCCGTACGGGGCCTGCCGCAGCCTCCACAGACGACCGGCAGCACCAGCCCGGCGATCTCGCGCCACCACCCGCGCATGGCTCCACTGTCCTCCTGCGGAACCGACGCGGCCACCCCTGTGGACAACGCCCCACGGGCGCCCTGAGGCCCTCACGGGCGCCGGGAGGCCCCACGGGTGCCGGGCGCCCGGAAGATCCCTGCGGCGCGCCCGCTACCCCGGGTAGACCGGCGCCTTGCCCGCGACCTTGACGAGCCGCTGCCAGTTCGCCCCCGGCACCAGCCGCACGATGCCGTCGTTGCCGGAGTCCGCGACGACCGGTGCCTTGTCGTCGTTGGGAGCGGCCACCGCCGTCACCCCGTTGAGACCCGGCAGGACCGAGGCCGCCGACGTCGCACCGTCGGTCTGGACGTACCGGACCTGCTGGACGCCACCGGCCTCCTTGCCGACCACCACGAGCCGGCTCGGGCCCGCCCAGGACACGGCCGTGACCGTCTCCATGCGCGGCGCCACGGCCTGCAGGTCCACGACCGAGACCGTCGGCCGCGTCGCGTCTCCCTCGCGCTCCACCCGCCCGATCTTCAGGGTCGTCCGGCCGTCCTTCTCCTTCAGGAGAAGGGCGATGCGCACGCCGTCCGCGGAGACCCGCAGCGACTCCACGCGCACCCCGCCCGTCAGCCAGGGGGCCCGTACCTCGACGGGCGTGCCCTCGCCGTCCGGCACCGTCCACAGCTTCGGGTCGGCCGGGTCGCGGTCGGCGACCCACAGGTCACCGCGCCCGTCCCAGCTCGGCGCGGACAGCCGGTCCTCGGGCCGGGCCGCGGTGCTCGACACCAGCGGGGGCCGCAGCTCGTGGTCGGCAAGGATCGACGCCACGCGCAGGTCCTTGCCGTCCTTGCCGACCCCGGCCGCGCGGCTCTCGTCCCGGTCGACGGCGACCGACCGCAGCGGCGTCGCGCCCTTGCCGAACGGTCCCAGGGTCGCGTCGGCCCGCGCGTCCTCCTTGCCGCCCACCGGCAGCGTCCTGAGCATGCCTTCCTCGTCGACGAAGAACGGGTTCTCCGCCCGCCCCGAGTCCCGCACCGGAGCGAACTCCTCGGCCTGCGCCTTGGACAGCACGCACAGCCGGCCGCCGTCGGAACCCCGCTGCAGCTCCACCTGCTCGACCCGCACGGACGTCAGGTCGCCCAGAGTGAACAGCAGCTGGGCCGCCATCTCGCGGCACACCTCCCCGCCCACCCGGTCGGCCTTCGCGTTCAGCGGCACCTTCAGCGTGGACTGGTCGTCCGTCGCGAGCGTGGTGACGCCGTCCTTCAGCCGCGTACCGGACGGGAAACGCGAATCGACGGCGGGTTGCAGCCAGTTCGTCGGCCCTTCGAGCAGCGCCTTGACGGTCTGCGTCACCGGGTCCATCCGGGTCACCGGGTCCTGCCGCTGCCGGATGTACACCGGGTCGGCGACGACCCAGTCCTCACCGGACGCGAAGTAGTACGTATTGACGGAGCGGTAGTTCCGCTGGAAGTCGGCCTCGCTGAGGACCAGGCCGGGGGGCAGGTGGTCGATGCGCCACTCCTTGCCCTTGCCGTCGGCGGCGGGCTGCTGCACGACGTGGATGAAGTCCCGGTACTCGGTGGGCTTCTTCGGCTGGTAGGCGTGCCGCGCGTCGACGGTCGCGATCTGCCGGCCGCGGATCGGATAGGACCGCCCCTGCGTCTCGGGGTCGGGCAGCCGGTCGGCCTGCTCGCGGTCCGGCGCGGTCGTGAGCACGTTGATGCTCTGCTCCGGCTTCCAGTTCTTCGCGGCCTGCTTCGTCAGATACTTCTTGGCCGTCGCGAACCCCGGATCGTCACTGGTCATGGCCTCCAGGAAGCCGTCGACGATCTCGTCGGGCTCGGCGTTCTCACGCGGCTGCACCGCGTAGACACGGACCTGCGAGTCGCCCAGGTTGGACGCCTTCACCTGCCGTACGTCCCCGCCGTCGGGCATCGTCGCGCACCCGGCCGCCAGCAGCCCGCCGCACGCGAGCAGCACGCTCGACCGGGCCGCCTTCCGTCCGCCTCGGAAGTCAGCGCCCACGTGTCCCGTCCTCCCCCTCGGCGCGCGTCGACGCCCTCGCCTCACCGCTGTCGGCCTCCGCCGTGGCCCGCGCGACCACCCGGGCACCACTGCCCGGCAACGCCGTCGGATCCACCGTGGCACGCGCCGCCGACGGCACCCGCGGCGGTACGGGCAGGGCCGGCCGGTCTCCCACCGGCTGCACCGGCAGCGACACCTGGCCCTGGTGCGTCCCGCTTCCCCGCGTCTCCCCCTGGGGACGTCCCGGTCCCGGGACCCCGGGCCGGTTCCTGGCCTCCTCCCGGTTGCGCCGGGAGTCCTCCGGCTCCAGCGGGATCGGGGACCCGCGCAGCGGCTCGTCCGCGGTCCGCGGCAGCGTGAGCCGGAACTGCGAGCCGCCGCCGGGCTCGCCCCAGGCCTGCAGCCAGCCGCCGTGCAGCCGCGCGTCCTCGACGGCGATGGACAGGCCGAGGCCCGTACCGCCGGTGGTACGCGCGCGTGCCGGGTCGGCCCGCCAGAAGCGGTTGAACACCCGGGTCGCCTCGCCCGGCTTGAGGCCCACGCCGTAGTCCCGTACGGCGATCGCGACGGCTCCGCCGGCGGCGGCCAGCTTGACGACGACGTCCCGGCCCTCACCGTGCTCGACCGCGTTGACCACCAGGTTGCGCAGCACCCGCTCGACCCGGCGGGCGTCCGCCTCGGCCACGACGGGCTGCTCGTCGCCGACGACCACGATCCGGCCGCCCTTGCGCTCGGCGAGCGGCTCGGCGCCGCCGATCACCCGCCGTACGACCTGGCGCAGGTCTATCGGCTCGGCCTCCAGGGCCGCCGCTCCGGCGTCGAAGCGGCTGATCTCCAGCAGGTCGGCGAGCAGCGACTCGAAGCGGTCGAGCTGGTCGCCGAGCAGCTCGGCGGAGCGCGCGGTGACCGGGTCGAAGTCGACACGCGCCTCGTGGATGACGTCGGCCGCCATCCGTACGGTCGTCAGCGGGGTCCGCAGCTCGTGCGACACGTCCGAGACGAACCGCCGCTGCATCCGCGAGAGCTCCTCCAGCTGCTGGATCTTCAGCTGGAGGTTCTGCGCCATCTTGTTGAAGGCCTCACCGAGGCGGGCGATGTCGTCCTCGCCGGTGACCTTCATCCGCTCCTGCAGACGTCCGGCCGACAGCCGCTCGGCCACCCCGGCCGCCATCCGTACGGGCGTGACGATCTGGCGCACCACGAGCCAGGCGATGGCGCCGAGCAGGACCACGACGAACAGCCCGGCCGTCGCCAGGGTGCCCTTGACCAGGGTGAGGGAGTCCTCCTCCTGCGTCAGCGGGAAGAGGTAGTACAGCTCGTACTGGGTGCCCTCGGAGTCGTTGAGCCGCTTGCCGACGACGAGCCCCGGCTCGGAGCTCTTGCCGTTGGTGTAGTGGATCCGGGCGTACGTCTGGAAGGTGCCCGCGCCCTGCCCGACGGAGTGCCGCAGTTCGGCGGGGATGCTCGTGGCGGGATCGACCTCGCCGGAGGCGCGTGCGCCCCGGCTCGCGGGCCCGTCGGAGTCCTCCAGGGAGAGCGCGACCACGTTGAACGCGCTCTGGCCACCACTGGCGAGCTGCTCGACCAGCGTGGAACGCCAGGTCAGCGAGGAACCGGCCCGGCCGCCCTCCTGCCCGCCCGGCCCGGCCGGCGTGGTCGCCGCCTTGTCCTGGGCGGCGGAGAAGCCGCCGGCCGCCTGGCTCTGGGCGGCCTTCTCCTTGGCGTCGAGGAGCCCGTTGCGGACCTGGCCGATGACGACCAGGCCGAGCAGCAGCACCACGCCGAGCGACATCAGCAGGGTGCCCGCGACCACCCGCAGCTGAATGTTCCGCCGCCACAGCCGTACGGCGGGCAGCAGCGGACGACGGACCCAGCGCGCGAGGAGCCGGAGCGCCGAACCACCCGGCGCCCCGTCCTGGAGCAGACGGCCGAAACGCGAGCCCCCCCGCCCCGGTCCGGCAGCCCGCCCCGACCGGCCTCCTCGGTCCCCGGCCTTCGGAGCAGCACTGCCCTTGCTCATGTCAGCTCGGCCCCGCCTTGTAACCGACGCCTCGGACCGTCACCACGATCTCCGGCCGCTCCGGGTCCTTCTCGACCTTCGAGCGCAGCCGCTGGACGTGCACGTTCACCAGCCGGGTGTCGGCCGCATGGCGGTAGCCCCAGACCTGCTCCAGCAGGACCTCGCGGGTGAACACCTGCCACGGCTTGCGCGCCAGCGCGACCAGCAGGTCGAACTCGAGCGGCGTCAGGGCGATGGACTGCCCGTCCCGCTTCACCGAGTGCCCGGCCACGTCGATGACCAGGTCACCGATGGCGAGCTGCTCCGGGGCGGGCTCCTCCGACCTCCGCAGCCGCGCCCTGATCCGGGCGACGAGCTCCTTCGGCTTGAACGGCTTGACGATGTAGTCGTCGGCCCCGGACTCCAGGCCCACGACGACGTCGACGGTGTCACTCTTGGCCGTCAGCATGACGATGGGCACACCGGACTCGGCCCTGATGAGCCGGCACACCTCGATGCCGTCCCTTCCGGGCAGCATCAGGTCCAGCAGCACCAGGTCCGGCTTGACCTCGCGGAAGGCGGCGAGCGCCTTGTCGCCGTCCGCGACGAACGACGGCTCGAACCCTTCACCCCGCAGCACGATCCCGAGCATCTCGGCCAGTGCGGTGTCGTCGTCGACGACGAGAACGCGTCCCTTCATATCGACATCATCCCATTTCCGTATCAGTCTCAAGGCGGCTGGTGAGATACCTCACTGACCTGCGGTGACGTCCGCGGTTGCCCACCGTTGACGGTCGGTGTCCGTGAGTGTCGATACCGGACATGGATGTCACCCCCGTAACCCCCGTCAGCCGTGCTGAACCGTACCCTGAGCGGCCCCGCTCAGCCCACGGGAACGCCTCCACCCGAACCACCGGCCGCTCCCCCGCGCCCGCCTCTCGCCCGCCACCGCCGCGTTTTGTACCCACTGATCAGACATCCGCCCGATCTGCGCCCGGCCCCCGCCCGGCCGCGGGATCGACGGTGGTACGAACGTGATAGAAGGCCCCCGCCCGCCGAAGGGCCCCTCGTGGCACGATGGCTCACGGCCCGCCGCCCCCCTGGGACGGCCCCTGTGACCGTGCCGGCTCGCCGAGTCGGCCCCGCGACCATTCCTCGAGGTGGACGACCGTGAACGACACTCCGGGCTGGACCTCGCCCGGGTCCGCTCCCTCCGACGGCCAGGACGGCGCCGGGGTCCCCCGGCCCGCAACGCCCGGTGACGTGAACGACTCCGCCCCCCAGTGGTCCAAGGACCAGCCGCCCGCCGGGCAGTGGTCCCCACCGACCGCCCAGGTCCCCGGGCAGGCGCCTGCCCCCCGCCCCGGCCAGGGCTGGGGCGGACAGCCGCCGTACGGAAACTGGGGGCGGCCCCCGGCCGCCAAGCCCGGTGTGATCCCGCTGCGCCCCCTGGGCATGGGCGAGATCCTCGACGGCGCGGTGTCGACGATGCGCACCTACTGGCGCACGGTCCTCACGATCACGGTTACCGTCGCGGTGATCTCCCAGATCGCCGAGATCCTCGTCCAGCGCTACCTCGTCCCCACCCCGCCCGAGATCAACCGGGACGCGACCCCGGACGAGGCCCTGGCCCAGCTCGGCGACACCCTGCAGACGAGCCTGATCGCCTCCATCCCTGCCTTCGTCATCCTCATCATGGCCACCCTGGTCAGCGCCGCGCTGCTCACCGTGGTCATCAGCCGCGCGGTCCTCGGCCGCCCGGTCACGCTCGGCGCCGCCTGGCAGGAGGCCAAGCCCCGGGTGCTCAAGCTCTGCGGGCTGACCCTGCTCCTGCCGCTGATGAGCGCGGGCATCATGACCGTCGCCCTGCTGCCCGGTCTCCTCATCGGCTCCGCGGCCGGCGCGCTGCTCGTCGCCCTGGGCGCGCTGGGCGGACTCGTGGTCGTCATCTGGCTGATGGTCCGCTTCAGCCTGGCCTCGCCCGCCCTGATGCTGGAACGGCAGGGCATCATCACGTCGCTGAAGCGGTCCGCCAAGCTGGTCCAGGGCTCCTGGTGGCGGATCTTCGGCATCACCCTGCTGACGCAGCTGATCATCCTGCTGGTCGCGATGATCGTCCTCGTCCCGTTCACCATCGCCGGAATGGCCGTGGACGGCGACGGGTTCAGCAGCCTGCTCTCCGACTCCACCCCCGAGTTCGGCTGGCCCTTCCTGATCATCACCGGCATCGGCAGCGTCCTCATCAACGCGATCACGTACCCGATCTCGGCCGGTGTGACCGTCCTCCTCTACGTCGACCAGCGCATCCGCCGCGAAGCCCTGGACCTCGAACTCGCCCGGGCCGCGGGCGTCCCCGGCTACGGCCCTGCCCCCGGCGATCCGGCCACCGGGAGCTGACGGGGTGATCGAAACGGGGGGCACGATCACGGCGCGGCGGCCGTTCCTGGGCGCCGACGACGTACCGGTGGACGTTCCGCGCGACCCCGCCCGGCAGGCGGCGGAGCGGGAACTGTCCAAACCGCTGTACCACGAGAACGACCCCAGCCTCCTCGAACGCGGCCTCAACCGCTTCTGGGAATGGGTCGGCGGCCTCTTCGACGCGGCCGCGAGCGCGACCCCGGGCGGCCTGCTCGGACTGGTCGCACTCGTCGTGGTCGTGCTCGCCCTCGTCGCCGCGCTCTGGTGGCGACTCGGCACCCCCCGACGCACCTCCGCCGGCGGCGACTCCCTCTTCGAGGACGGCCCGCGCACCGCGGACGACCACCGGACCGCCGCCGCCCGGCATGCCGCCGCAGGCCGCTGGAACCAGGCCGTCCAGGAGCGGATGCGGGCCATCGTCCGCTCCCTGGAGGAGCGCACCCTGCTCGACCCCCGCCCCGGCCGCACCGCCGACGAGGCCGCCGCCGAGGCCGCCCGCACCCTGCCCGACCACACCGACGAACTCCGCGCCGCGGCCCGCTCCTTCGACGACGTCACATACGGCGGCCGCACCGCCGACGAAGCCGCGTACCGCCGTATCGAGAACCTGGACACGTCCCTTGAACGGACCAGGCCGACCCTCGACACCGCCGACGCGGGGGCGCCCGCGTGAGCCGGCCCCGCACCAGCACCACCTCGACCTCGCTCGCGCCCCGCCAACTCTGGGCGCGGGCCCGCGGTGTGCTCGTCGTCCTCGCCCTGCTCCTCATCGGCGGCCTGGTCCTGGCGACCGTGCGCTCCGCCGACCACCACGGCCACCTCGACCCGCGCTCCGCCGACCCCAACGGCAGCCGCGCCGTCGCCGAGATACTCAAGGCCCAGGGCGTCACCGTCCAGGTGGTCACCACCCTCGACGAGGCCACCACCGCAGCCGACGCCGACAGCACCCTCCTGGTCACCACACCGGACCTGCTGACCGGCCATCAGCAGTCGGTCCTGCGGCAGACCATGACCGCCTCCGGCGGCCGCACCGTCCTCGCCGGCGCCGGAGCCGCGTCCCTGGGCACCCTCGCCCCCGGCGTCACCACGGAACCCAGCACCTCGGTGAAGGTCCGCGAACCGCACTGCGCCCTTCCCGCCGCCGTCCGCGCCGGCAGCGTCGACATCGGCGGCGAGCGCTACACCACCGACACCGACGGCGCGACCACCTGCTACCCCGCCGACGACCGGCCCACCCTCGTCGCGCTGCCCACCCCCGGAGGCGGTGACACCGTCCTCCTCGGCTCCGCCGACATCCTCACCAACGAACGTCTCGACGAGCAGGGCAACGCCTCGCTCGCCCTGCAACTCCTCGGCTCCCGACCGCATCTCCTCTGGTACCTCCCCTCCCTGACAGACCCGTCCGCCGCCGACGGCACCCCCGGGAACGGCACCCCCGAAAGCACCACCGACTCCTTCTTCTCGCTCGTCCCCCCGGGCTGGCTCTGGGGGACGCTGCAACTCGCCCTGGCCGCCGTCCTCGCCGCCATCTGGCGCGGACGGCGCCTCGGCCCCCTCGTGACCGAACCCCTCCCGGTCGCCATCCGCGCCTCCGAGGCCACCGAGGGCCGCGCCCGCCTCTACCGCAAGGCCGACGCCCGCGACCGCGCCGCCGCCGTCCTGCGCACCGCGACCCGCACCCGGATCGCCCCGCTCCTCGGCGTCGCCGCCCAGGACGCGCACTCCACCGAGACCCTGCTCCCCGCGCTCTCCACGAGGCTCCCCGGAACCGGCGCGGACCCCAGGGACCTGCTCTTCGGCCCGGCTCCCGCCGACGACGCCGCACTCATCCGCCTGGCTGACCAACTCGACGCCCTCGAAAGAGAGGTACGCACCTCATGAGCGCCCCGACCCCCGCGACCCTGACGAACTCGGACAGCGCCCGCGCCTCCCTGGAGGCCCTGCGCACCGAGATCGGGAAGGCCGTGGTCGGCCAGGACCCCGCCGTCACCGGTCTCGTCGTCGCCCTCCTGTGCCGGGGCCACGTCCTCCTCGAAGGAGTCCCCGGCGTCGCCAAGACGCTGCTGGTCCGCGCGCTCGCCGCCGCACTCGAACTCGACACCAAGCGCGTCCAGTTCACCCCCGATCTGATGCCGAGCGATGTCACAGGCTCCCTCGTCTACGACGCCCGCACCGCCGAGTTCTCCTTCCAGCCGGGCCCGGTCTTCACCAACCTGCTGCTCGCCGACGAGATCAACCGCACGCCCCCCAAGACCCAGGCCTCCCTCCTGGAGGCCATGGAGGAGCGCCAGGTCACCGTCGACGGAACCCCCCGTCCGCTCCCGGACCCGTTCCTCGTCGCCGCGACCCAGAACCCGGTCGAGTACGAGGGCACCTATCCCCTCCCCGAGGCCCAACTCGACCGATTCCTGCTGAAGCTGACGGTCCCGCTGCCCTCTCGCGAGGACGAGATCAACGTCCTGACCCGGCACGCGAACGGCTTCGACCCACGCGACCTCCAGGCCGCCGGAGTCCGCCCGGTGGCCGGCCCCGCCGAACTCGAGGCCGCCCGCGATGCCGTCGCCAAAACCTCGGTCAGCCCCGAGATCGCCGGCTATGTCGTCGATATCTGTCGTGCCACGCGTGATTCCCCCTCACTCACCCTCGGCGTCTCCCCCCGAGGTGCCACCGCCCTGCTGTCCACCGCCCGCGCCTGGGCCTGGCTCACCGGCCGGGACTACGTCACCCCGGACGATGTGAAGGCCCTCGCGCTCCCCACACTCCGCCACCGCGTCCAACTCCGCCCGGAGGCGGAGATGGAGGGCGTCACCGCCGACTCCGTCATCAACTCGATCCTCGCCCACGTCCCCGTACCCCGCTGAGAACGGCGCCCCATGGCCCTCACCGGACGAACCGCTCTGCTCGCCGCTCTCGGATCACTCCCCGTGGGCATCCTCGCCCCCAGCTGGACGGGGATGCTCGCGGTGAACGCACCCCTCGCACTCGCAATTCTGTGCGACTACGCGAGGGCCGCGCCAGTGCGAACGCTGCAGTTCACCCGAAGCGGTGACACAACAGTTCGACTGGGTGACGCCGCCGAGGTCCAACTCACCGTCACCAACCCCTCCAGCCGACGCCTCCGCGCCCAACTCCGCGACGCCTGGCCGCCCAGCAGCTGGCTGCCCGGCTCCGAACAGGCCGCCTCACGCCACACGTTGACAGTCCCCGCCGGCGAACGCCGACGCCTCACGACGTCCCTGCGGCCCACCCGCCGAGGCGACCGCCACGCCGCCCGGATCACCGTCCGCTCCTACGGCCCCCTCGGCCTGGCCGCCCGGCAGGGCAACCACACCGTGCCGTGGACGCTGCGCGTCCTGCCGCCGTTCACCAGCCGCAAGCACCTGCCGTCACGGCTGGCCCGACTCCGCGAGCTCGACGGCCGCACCAGCGTCCTCACCCGCGGCGAGGGCACCGAGTTCGACAGCCTGCGCGAGTACGTCCCCGGCGACGACACCCGCTCCATCGACTGGCGGGCCACCGCACGTCAGACCACCGTCGCCGTCCGCACCTGGCGCCCCGAGCGCGACCGCCACATCCTCATCGTCCTCGACACCGGCCGCACCTCCGCCGGACGCGTCGGGGACGTCCCCCGCCTCGACGCCGCGATGGACGCCTCCCTCCTCCTCACCGCCCTCGCCGCACGCGCCGGCGACCGCGTCGACCTCCTGGCCTACGACCGCCGCCTCCGCGCCCAGGTGCAGGGCCGCTCCGCCGGCGACGTCCTGCCGGCCGTGGTGAACGCCCTCGCCCCGCTCGAACCCGAACTCGTGGAGACGGACGCCCGAGGCCTCGCCGCCACCGCCCTGGCCCGAGCCCCCCGCCGCTCCCTCCTCGTACTACTGACCAGCCTCGACGCGGCCCCGATCGAGGAAGGCCTCCTCCCGGTGCTCCCTCAGCTCACCCAGCGCCATACGGTCCTGCTGGCCTCGGTCGCGGACCCGCACATCGCCGACATGACCACCCGCCGCGGCACGATCGACGGCGTCTACGAAGCCGCCGCCGCCGCCCAGGCCCAGGCCCAACGCCACCGCACGGCCGACCAACTCCGCCGCCACGGCGTCACCGTCGTCGACGCCACTCCCGACAACCTGGCCCCGGCCCTGGCCGACGCCTACCTGGCCCTGAAGGCCGCCGGCCGCCTCTGAGCCGAACGAACCGGTGGCCGGCGCGGAAGACACCGCACCGGCCACCGGTAACGCTCCCTGCATCCGTCAACGGAACACGACGGAGGCCTCCCCGGCCGCGGCACTGAAGGACCCCGGGCACAGGAACGAGCCCGAGACCTTAGTGGCCGTGAACGGCGTGTTCACGTACTTCCTGGTGGCCCCGTCCCGGTTCCAGAGAATGTTCGTCGCCTTGTACCGACAGGAGACGAACGACTGCTGCCCGGTGATGTCGATGACGTCGGTCCTCGCGGTACCGGCGGTGTCGTCGAAGGTGAAAGCCGGGTTGTTGTTGAGCGAGGCCGATATGCCCCCGCCGCACGTCAGGTTGCCACCAGGCTTGTTGACGGTGGCCCGGTCGACGGTGAGAGCGCTAGGCGGATTGGCACTGGCGGTGGCGTTGGTCCAGGTGCAGGTGTTCCCCGAGACGACGATCACTCCGTCGACCTTGCGCTCCTCGGTCGTGTCGGCATACGCCGTCGTGGAAGCACCGATGCCGGCCGCGATCACCAGCGCGGCCAATCCGGCCAGTGTGGGGGTGTTGCACTTCATGTCGCTCCTCCTTGCCACAGCGTTGTGGGTGGGGGGAACCCGAGCCGCTGGGTGAGCCACCCGGGTTCGGAGTGCGGTGCGCCACGAGGGTGCCACAGCGACCTTCAAATGTCATGGCCACATCAAAGCTTGGCTGAAAGAAGCTCAACGCAAAAATGCCTCACCCCCCGGACCAGGTCCGGGGGGTGAGGCTAAAAATTGTTCGGCGGCGTCCTACTCTCCCACAGGGTCCCCCCTGCAGTACCATCGGCGCTGAAAGGCTTAGCTTCCGGGTTCGGAATGTAACCGGGCG